>CAZCER010000007.1:3108-19214 GCA_964497385.1 uncultured Armatimonadia bacterium
AGATCGGTGACTTTGGTGTCCTCCGGATCGCGTTTGCCCGGCGCGGACACGACGGGAGCTTCCCTCTCCTCCGGCGTGGCGACCTACCAGCCCACGCGGGTGGGGCTCCGGAGCTTCACGTCCGCCTCCGTGGCCAACCTCGACGGACACGACGTCTCCGTCTCCCTGCCCTACCTCGACGCATCGAGCACGGGTCAGGTCGGGACGGGGCGCTTCCGCTTCGGGGAACTCGGGGACACGATCGGCGCGGCCCCGCGCACCGTCGAGTTCAACCTGAACGAGACGGATCTCGCCGAGCGCGTGACCGAACTGCAAAACGTCTCGAGCTTCGAGTCCGGCGGCGTCGGCGTCTTTGACGCCGGTGCACGAACCGTCTACCTTCACGGACGCGGCCTCGCGGCCGCGGTGCACCTGTCCGGCGAGGAGTCGCTCGAAGACGCGGCGGAGTTGCTCCGTGACGCGATGCGTCTGCCATCCATCTCCGGCGGCCTCGATCTGAGCGTCGACGGGGACCTTTCGCGATGGACGGGCGTGGACGCGAACTTCGCCGCCTTCGTCGACAACGCGACGGCGGGTACGCAGGAATCGCTGGTGTCCTCACTCGTTCTTCGATCCCCGCTGACCGGCGCCGACGGTTCGATCCGTCTCTCGGGCGACGGAGACGTGATCTCCGCGTTCGCCTTCGCCGCGATCGCGGCGCCGGAGTCGTCACAACTCGATGTGACGGTGACCGAGGCGCGGACCGGCCAAGTCGTCGGTCGCCAGAGCGCCTACGACGGGAAGATACGCAACCTCCCGTCGGGCGTGGACCTCGCCGTCGACCTCGGAACGGAGATCACGGTCGGGTGGGACAACACCGAGAAGGAACTGACCTTCACCTCGGGTCCGGGCACGGAGACGCACGGGCTTCACGTCGCCTCGAATCTGCTCTCTCTGCAGGTCGGGGCGAACGCCGGCCAGACGATCGACGCACCGATCGCGCAGATCGACACCGAGACCCTCGGGCTCGCGGGGATGCTCGTCGTCGATCAGGAGTCCGCGACCGAGTCGATCGACAAGGCCGACCGCGCGCTCGAAGCGCTCCTCTCCGAGGCCGCGAAGGTCGGCTCCTACGTGAACCGTCTGCAGTCCGCGGAGGCGCTGACCGAGATCGTCGCCGAGCACGCGACGGCGGCCGAAGGCGCGATCCGCAATGTGGACATGGCCCGCGAGGCCATCAACTGGATGAGCAGCCAACTGCTCGTGAATCAGGCGACCGCGATGCTCTCACAGGCCAATGTGCAGCCCTCGCGCGTCTGGTCTCTGCTCCTGTTGGGAGTGGAGTAGCGCCGCGTTCAGCAGTCCACGATACGGCGTCCCCGCCCGGCTGTCCCTGGCGGGGACGCCGCTCTCCTCGATGCCCCGATCAACGAACTCCATGGCCGCGACGTACGGCGCGCGGGGGAGCGGCGCGAACGCGCCCCTCCCCCGGAAGGCTTGGGTCTTCGGTTCTCCCGCGGCGCGACGCCTAGCCGTCGGTCGGCTTAGGCTCCTCCGCGGGCTTGGCCTCGGTCGGCTCGGTCTTGGTCACCGGCTCGTCCGTCGCCGGCTTCGCCTCGGACTCCACGGGCTTCGCGTCCGCGGGCTTCGCGGCGGGCGCCGCGTCCGAACCGCCGACGTCGTTCAGGCCTTCCACGAAACCCTGATGGCGCTCGCCGGCGGGGGTAGAGGTTGTGAGGCCCTGGAGTTCCACGATCTTGCACCCGTCGGGGTAGTTCTCGCGCACCCACTTGCCGGCTTCGCGGCCGATCATGACGTTGTCACCGCCGATGAAGCAGGTGTACTTATCGCCCTCGATCTTCCGATCCAGGACGATGACCGGGATGCCGGCGTCCATGGCTTCCTCGACCGGCTTGGTGAGAGGCACGGCCTCGAGCGGGCTGATGATGATGAGGTCCACGCCCATGTCGATGAACTCACGCACATGGGCTTGCTGCTGCTCCGACTTGCCCTGCGCATCCTTCCACTCGACCGTGAGCTGCGGGCACTTGTCCGTGCAGGCTTTGATCTCGGCGTTCATGCGCACACGCCAAGGCTCGCCGAGGTTGCACTGGCTCATGCCAATCGTGTAGTTGTCCTTGGTCAACTCCGGCTCGGGGATGCTGGCGATCTGGTCCGCGCCGGTCCAGCCCTCCTTCGGATCCGGCGGGACGACCTCGCCACCGGCCTCCACGTTGTCCTTGGTATAGACCTTCGTGCCGAGGGCGATGTTCTTGGGCACCTCTGCGCCGCCCAAGATGCGACGCGCCACCTGAACGGCTTCGCTGCCGCCGGTCGGGTAGTCGAAGGTCGCGGCGAGAACGCCCTCCTTGACGTAGCGGAGGCCCTCCTCGGGGTTGGCGTCGATGCCGATGAAGGCGATCTGCGACTCCCGGCCGACGCCTTCCTGGCGGGCCGCCATGTAGGCGCCGTGGGCGGACGGGTCGTTGTGGCCGAAGACCACGTCGATCTGGGGGTGGGCCGAGAGCGCTGAGGCCATCTCGGCGTTGGCGTTCTCCTCGAGCCACTTGCAGTCCGGGTCGGCGAGGCACTCGTATCCCTCGGGATAGGAAAGGTCCCCGGCGGGCTTCTCGGCCTCGGGCGTCGTGGTCGGCGTCGTGCCGCCCGTCACTGGTCCGCTGACTCCGGTTCCTTCCGTTCCGGTGGCCGGCGGCTTGCAGCCCGAGAAAGCCACTGCCGCGATGAGAGCGACGACGAGCAAGAGCAGTGCGTTGCGAGACATGGCGATTCCCCTCCTAACGGGATGTCCGGGCCCTGACGGCCCGGGGGCTGTACGCGGGTGTGACAACTACTTGGCCTTTTCACGGCTCTGGATGACAACGGCCGCGACGATGATGAGTCCCTTCGCCAGGAGCCGGTAGGCCTCCGGGACGGCGTTCACGGAGAGTATCTTGTTGATGTAGCCGATAATGAGTGTGCCGATGAGGGTGAAGATCATGCTGCCTCGGCCGCCCATGAGGCTGGTGCCCCCGATGACGACGGCAGCGATGGCGTCGAGTTCGAATGTCTGGCCCGCCTCGGGGTTCCCAAGCCCCGTCCGTGAGGCGTTGCAGACACCCGCCAGGCCGGAGAGCACACCGCACAGCGCGTAGGCGGTCGTCTTGGAGAGCTTCACCGGCACGCCGGAGAGACGCGCGGCCTCCTCGTTGCCGCCGATGGCATACAGGTGGCGTCCGAAACGTGTGTACTTCACCACGAGAGCCATCACCAGGATGACGACGACGAAGAGCACCGTCACAGGGCGGAAGAACCCCGCGATGTCCGACAGCGCCTCCGGCCACCCCGCGGGCAACGCGGGCGGCTGCGTCATCCAGTCCATGAACGCAGGGGTGCCCGCCTGCACGTGGTACCAGCTCTCGGCGCCAGGGGCGACCTTCTGGCCTCCCGAGATGACCTTCGCCCCGCCGCGAGCCGCCACCATGATGGCGAGGGTGGCAACGAAAGGCTGGATGGCAACCTGGGCGAGCACGAGCCGCAAGATGAGGGCCGCGACGGTCCCGGCCAGCACCGCATAGAGCAGCGCCACTGATTGGGCCCCGCCGCGGCCGCCCGCGTAGAGCCACACGGCCAGCCCCACTGCGGCCCCGACCGCGACCGCCGTCACGGTGGCTGTCTTTGGCCGCAGGCCGGAGCCCGAAGCCATCGCTCCGCTCGTCACTCCGCAGAGCAGGCCGATGCCGCATGCGCCAGCGATCGCGACCCCAGGCGCAGCCCCGCGCGCGATGTGGAGCCAAGCGAACATCACGGAGGCCACGCCGAGGACCGAGCCGACCGATAGGTCGATGCCTCCGGTGAGGATGACGAGGGTCATTCCCGCCGCCAGGATCCCATACTCCGCATACTCGTAGAGCACCGAAGCATGGAGTTTCATCGTTAGGAACAGCGGTACGCCCGCCTCCGGCGAGACCTGACCCGTGAGCAGGTTCGAGAAGAAGGGGCCCTGCACCCCCGTCTGCGGCGTGAACAGCGCACCGAGAAGCATTACAGCGAGCAGCGCCGTGATCCCTCGGTTGCGCTCGAAGAACCGCACCGCGTTCAGCAGCCTCGCACGGGTCCCTAAGTCGTCCTCGGACGACGGCCAGGGGGACGTCGCCTCCTCCGGCGCGTTGTCCCCGCCGTTCTGTCGGGGAGTGTTGCTAGACTCCGCCATTCACTTGCACCTCCATCATGGCCGCGGCCATGACGTTTTCCTGCGTCATCTCGTCACCCGTCAGCTCCGCCGTGATCTTCCCCAGGTGGAAGACCAGGATGCGATCGCTCATCTTCACGAGTTCCGGCAGCTCCGATGTGATGAGCACGATCCCTTTGCCTTGCCCGGCCAAGTCGTTCATCAGGTCGTAGATGTCCGCCTTCGCGCCCACGTCGATCCCGCGCGTCGGCTCGTCGAGCAGGAGCACGTCGGGTTCGGTCATCAGCCACTTCGCGAGCGCGACCTTCTGCTGGTTCCCGCCGGAGAGCGAGCTGACCTCGATGTCCGGCGAGGCCGCTTTCACCCGCAGCGTGTCCCAGTAGTCGCGCGCCTCGGCGAGTTCGCGCTTCGGAAGCACCATGCCGGGCGGTCCGGTGCGGTGAAGCGACGCGAGGGTCATGTTCTGCAGAACGGACATCGAGAGCACGAGGCCCGTGGTCTTCCGATCGTTCGTGAGAAGCGCGATACGTCGGGCCAGGGCGTCCGCCGGGCGAGCGACCGAGACCTCCGCGCCGCGCACGCGGATCACGCCGGTCGGGTCGGCGCCGTACTGGCCGAAGATCGACCCGAGCACCTCGGAGTTCCCACACCCGCGGAGACCGCCGAGTCCGAGGATCTCCCCGGCTCTTAGCGTGAACGAGACGCCGTCCACGAGCATGCGGCCCGTCCCGTCCGAAGCCCGCAGCGAAAGGTCCTCGACCCGCAGCAGTTCCTCGCCCAGCGTCACGCGGCGCTCGGGAAACAGCGTCTCGATCCTCCGACCGACCATCCACTCGATGAGCATCTCCGGGGCGAGGTCCGCCGCGTCCGACGTTCCGATCCAGTGGCTGTCGCGCATGACGGTTACGCGGTCCGCGAGTTCGTAGATCTCCTCCATCTTGTGGGTGATGTAGATGATCGCGACCCCGCGGCTCTTCAGGGCGCGGATGATCTCGAAGAGCTGCGCGGTCTCGCTCTCGGTCAGCGCGCTGGTGGGCTCGTCCATGATGATGAGCTTCGCGTTGAGCGAGAGCACCTTCGCGACCTCGACCATCTGCTGGGTCGCGATGTTGAACTCCTCGACCGGCCGCGTCACGTCGAGCGGGGTGTTCAGACTCGCGAGCAGCGCCTCCGCGTCCGCGCGCATGCGACGGTGGTCGACAAGCCGCAGCTTGCCGCGCGGCTCCGCCCCGAGGTAGATGTTCTCCGCAACCGACATGTTGGGGCAGAGCGAGAGTTCCTGGTGGATCATGGCGATCCCGACGCGCTCGGCGTCCCTGGGGGTAAGCAGACGCCGGGGGGCGCCATCGAAGACGATCTCGCCCGCGTCGGGCGTGATCGCGCCGCACAGGATGCGCATGAGCGTGGACTTGCCCGCCCCGTTCTCCCCCATCAGCGCGTGAACCTCACCGGCTCGAACGTCCAGACTCACGTTCGCGACGGCGTGGACGCCGCCAAACCACTTCTCGATGCCGCGCATCTCAAGGAGCGGGCTTTGTAACATGGGGTGTGGCTCCTAGCTGGTGTGTGCCGCAAACTGAAGGTCCTGGCCGTGATCGGCCAGGACCCGATGTAGTTCGTTCCTTGTCGCGCGCGATCCTGCGTCTCCTTCCGCTGCCCGCCGCTACTGCTGTTCGTCCGCCTGGCAGACGCCCCGATCGCAGCGCCCAACCGTGCGGAGGATCTCCTCCTCCGCGGGCTCCACGCGCTCGCCCGCGAGTTCGCTCGCGATCACGCGGAAGATCAGGTCTTTCAGCTTGGTCACCACGTACCCGGGGACCTTCGGCTCGGCGTGCGAGAGCCCGATGCCCGAGTCATCGGTGAGCCACAGGTAGCGCCCGTGCGTTGTCGCGGCGGCAACGCGCATCATGTACTCCGCCGTGTCCGCGACGCCGCTCGCGCCGATCGGATACACGTGGATCCCCAGGCGTCGAAAGCTCTTCACCCGCTCGAGCATGGCTTCCAGCTTCTGGTCGTGCGGCGGAGCGTCGGCGATGTGGAACAAGAGCTTGGCCGTCTCGCCGCCGCGCCAGTCGCGATCGACCGCGCTCCCGAGCGCTTGCTCGACCGCCTCGGGGTAGTCGCCCCCTCCGTTCGCCGACTGGGCCGCGAGCTGCTCGCGCATCGTCTCGACCGAGTCGGTGAAGTCAAAGGTCTTGACCACGTACTCGTCGCCCTCGTCGCGGTACACCACGAGCCCGAAGCGCATGGCCACATCGGGGAAGCGCCCCTTCACGCGACTGACGATGCCCTCGAGTTCGGTCGTGATGTACTGCAGTTCATCTCCCATGCTGCCCGTTGTGTCGACAACGAACATGAGGTCGAGAGCGTCGGGGGCCGCCGTCGGGCTCGCGATCGGCCGGCACTCGACGACGCGGTCGGGGCCCAGTTCGTCGAGGCTGAACTGCGTCGAGGCCGTCGGGCGCGTCTCGTTCAGGAACTCGCTCCCCGCAGGGGACACCGTCACGGTGAACGCGCGCTGCCCGCTCATGCCATCCATGCCGGGGTAGAAGTAGTAGGTCCCGTCCGAGCCCGCATAGCCCGAGACGGAGCTGGACGACGTTCCGGTCGGCCAGATCTGGACGCACGCGTTGGGGGCGGGCTCCCCCGACACCCCCCTTACCCGCATCGTCACTCGACCGGAGAGGTCGACGGCGGGAAGCTCCGGCGCGGCCTCCCGCGCCCGCCCCAGATACTTCAAGAAGAAGTCGTAGTTCAGATTGTCGTCGATGTCCGCCGCCGTCAGAAGACCCGGCTCCGGGCGCGGGGCCTGCTCCCCGAGGTCCCCGGCAACGCGGCCCGGGGCTTCCGAGCGCGCCGTCTTCGCCGCGGCCGGTCCCGCCGCGCCCTCCGGCCCGGCCTCTTCGGCCGCCGCCGAGTCGGCGGCGCTTGGAGCCGCAGCCAAACTTGGAGTCGCCGATCCCGCCGCAGCCCCGCCCGTCGCCGATTCAGCGGCCTTTTTCCCGCACGCGCCGAGGACAAGAGCGCACATCGCCATCATGCAGAACAGCAGCACTCCCGGCACTCTCTTCATCGAGACACCTCCGCCTCGCTCCTTGACTGCTCCGGACCGTCCCTGTGCCTTCTGAGGTTCCTTTGCCCGGAAGTGTTCCCGCAGCCCGGCGTGAGGGGGTACTATCCCGCTCGGCGACCCGCCGCGCAAACCAGCCAAGGAGCCCTCCCGATGCCGAACGCCGAGTTCGTGATCGACCGCGACGCCCTGCGTCACAACCTTCGCATCGCGCGAGCCCTCGTGGGCGAAGCGCGCGTCATCGCGGTCGTGAAAGCGAACGCCTACGGCCATGGCCTCGAGACCGTCGGGCCGTGGATGCTCGAGGACGGGGCGGACCTGCTCGCCGTGGCCGACGTGTCCGAGGCGGTCGCCCTTGGCGGGTGCTGTCCCGACGGCTGCGCGCGCGTGCTCGTGCTCGGGGGCGTGTTGCCTGACGAGGCGCCCGAGGCCGTCGGGTCCGGCGCGATCCTCGCCGCGCAGTCGCTCGCGGCGGCTGAAGACCTCTCCCAGACCGCGGAGAGAATGCGCGCAACGGTGAGAGTCCATCTCAAGGTCGATACAGGCCTATCGCGTCTCGGCGCGCCGTGGCGCACGGCGCACGACGCGGCCGCGCGGGTCGCGGCTCTGCCCGGTCTGCGGCTCGAAGGCGCCTTCACGCACCTCGCCTGCGCCGACGAGGCGGACGACGGTCACGCGCGGCTTCAGCTCGAGCGCTGGGGCCGGGTGTGCGAGCGGCTGCCGCAGGGGCTTCTCCTTCACTGCCTCGCGAGCGCCGGCGCCGTGCGATACCCGGAATGGCGCCAGGGAGCGGTGCGCCTCGGCCTCGTCGCGTACGGCATCGACCCGCTGGCCCAGGTTCCTGCCCCCGCCCTGCGACCGGCCCTGACCTTCGCCTCGAGGCTCATGCAGACGCGCGACCTCGAGGCGGGGGAGTCGATCTCGTACGGCGCAACCCACCGAGCGGAGAAGCCGATGCGGGTCGGCGTCGTGCCCGTCGGGTACGCGGACGGGTACCCCCGATCGCTCTCCGGAGTAGGCGCGGTTCTCGTCCGGGGGCGCAGAGCCCCGATCCTCGGTCGGATCTGCATGGACCGCTTCATGGTGGACCTCAGCGGCGCACCGGGCGTCAGCGCCGGACATCGCCATTCGCTGCCGGGATCGGGTGGTGACCCTCATCGGCGAGGATCTCCCCGCGAACGACGTCGCCCGCGCCGCGGGGAGCATCGCGCACGAGCTGCTCTCGCGCTTGGGAGCGCGCGTCCCGCGCCGCTTCATCGGCGGTTGACCCACGGGAACGACGGTTCACCCCGGACCTCACCGATGCTATCATCAGCACGACGGCGGCCGCGGCGGCGTTCGGAGCGCGGCTGCGGCTGGCCGCGAGGGAAGTGGACGAACCGATGACCGAGATGGAAGTCTTCTGCGTTTGGCTCGACCCCGACCAGGAGAGCCAATACGTCATGATCCTGCGCGAGGTCGACGGCGAGCGCGCGCTCCCGATGACCATCGGCCCGCACGAGGCGAGGGCCATCCAATGGGGCCTTGAGGGCCGCACGATGGAACGCCCGCTCACGCATGACCTCATGGCCGCCTGCGTCGCCGACCTGAACGCCGAACTCGACTGCGTCGAGATCCTGCGCTTCGAGGACGGCGCCTACTTCGCGGAACTCGTGCTGCGCCAGGCCGGCCAGGAGGTGCGCGTCGACTCGCGGCCCAGTGACGCCGCGGCGCTCGCGCTACGGTGCGACGCGCCCATCTACGCCGCGGCGGAAGTGCTGGAGGCAGCGAACGCGAGCCTCGTGGAGCGCGACGGCAGCTTCGCGCTTATCGCCGGCGCCCATCCGCACCCGGAGGACGGCTTGCCCGGCGAGATCGCGGACGCGGAGTTTCGGAAGCTCATCGATGACCTCGATCTCGAGGACATCTGAGCGGGAACGGCGTTCGCGGCCTTCCCGCCGCCCTACACCCCGACGCTGCGCCGGCCGTAGCCCGACACCACGCACTGCAGAAGCGATACGCAGAACGGGTAGTCCAGCGGGCGATCCACCGCGAGCCCCATCGTGTGGATGAGCGCGCGCGCGGTCTCTCTCACGAGTCGGTCGGCCTCCGCGGGATTCGCCGGAGACAGGTCGGGCAGACGCGTGAGAAGCCTGACGACGTAGTCGTACTCCTCCTGCTTCACCGCGCTCACTCTCGAGAGCACCGCGCCCTTTGTCGTCTCGTCGATCAGGACGCGATCCAGGTCGACCATCAGGTAGGCCGGAGGGGCCTCCGGCTCCTGCGTGACCACGATCGTCCCGGCGGCGAAGTCCCCCAAACGCTGGTTCCATCGCGAGAAGAGCACCGAGAGCGTTCCCACTCCGTAGAAGAACGGCAGAAGGTCCGCGGAGCGGATGATGTTGCGGAGCGCCGACTGGAGGAACCCGATGCTCCGACCATCGGTCCGCACCACGCGGATGCGCATCTTGCGCTTGCCGATGCTCTGGCCGTTCATCGTCATCTCGCAGCCGATGAAGTAGGTCCACCAGACGATGAAGTTGAGCATGAGCCCGCCGCCGACGATCACGCCGGCAACGCTCCCGCCCACCGTCCCGCCGGTGACGCCGCTCGCGACGGCGACTCCGAATGTGAGCAGGGCGACGATCAGAGTCAGGCCCATCTGCACGCCGAGATCGATCCCGGCCGCAAGCGCCCGCCTGCCCAGGCCCGCGATCTCGAACCGCAGCACCACGTTGTCCGGCGTCTCAACCTCGACGACGGGTATCAGCGGATCCCTCATGGCGCGTTCTCCGGAGACGTCTCCGCGATCCGACCCTCCAACTGGCGCATCGCGCGCTCCAGTTGGTCCTGCCGCATCGCGGTGGTGATGTCGTAGCGCGTCTTCTCGATCACGCCGCGCACCGTGTCCAGACGTCTCTTGAGGCCCAGAAGTATCGCGTCAGGATAGTCGAACAGCACGAGCATCGCGTACGCGTCGTCCATGCGGTCGAGGATCGCCTCCGCCCGCTCGGTGTTCCCCTGCCGCACGAGGTCCACAACGTGGCGGCGTATCTCCATGATCCCCTCCGCCAGACCGTTCAGGAACGCGGCCGCGGGGCACTGCAACTCCTCGTGCGTCGGGAGGTCGCGGCCGGCCGCGAGGCATAGTGTGACCCACGCCTCCACCTGCTCCTTCTCCGCGTCCATCACAAACGGCGCCATCACCAAGGAAGGCTGCTCCTCGAGGGTCCGACGAAACCCCGCCAGGCTCTCTCCCCCCTCGCGAATCGCCTGTTCCGCCGCCTCCATCTCGCCCCGATGGACCATGCGGATCGCGCTCGCGCAGCACCGGATATGGGCCCGGCTGAACGAGAGAGCGCGCTCGCGAGCCTCATCCGTCGCGTCGAGTTCGGCGCGGAGGGCGTCAACCGTCGATTCGAATGCATCAGCCACCGGACTGCCCGCCCTCTCCATCTCGATCGGCGCCCGGCTTCACCAACACCGCGTGAGCCACGGCGTAATCGCGCGAGTGGGAAATGCTCACCAGAACCGTTCCCCCGGCGGCGGCTTCGGCGGCCCTGCCCGTGAGGCGCGCTTGGGGCTTGCCCAGAGGGTCGTTCTCGATCGAGACCTCCCGCCATCCCACGGAGCGCCCCAGCGCCTTGGTGACCGCCTCCTTGGCCGCGAACCGGCCCGCGAAGTGCGCGTACTGGGAGGCCGGCTTCGCGCGGCAGTACCGCAATTCGGCGTCCGTGAACAGCCGGCGCGCGAGGTTGCGTCGCGAGAGCAACGCGGCCTCGATGCGCTCGATCTCGATGATGTCCACGCCCATCCCCGCTATGCGCATGCGTCGCCCCCCGAGGACGGCGACTGGGCGTCCGCGTCCGGTCCGTGAGCCAATTCGTCCACCGCCAAGAGCAGCGAGCGCAGCCGCAGGGGCCGTTCCGCCGATGGGCCGGGCATGCTGACGGCGCAGAACCATCCGGAGAAGCCCGCGCCCACGAGCGCTCGCACAACGGGGGCCTCGCGCTCGAAGTGCGCGGGATCCGACCTCCAGTCGGCGGCGTTGAGGACGAAGAGGCTTGGAATCAGCGGCTCGAGGTCCTGAAGAGGGTCGCCTTGCCCCGGCTGAACGTCAGGCTGCCAGGCGACCCCCAGGCTGGGCGATCCCACCGCTCTGACGAGACTCAGGACCGCGGGGGCGTCGGCGCCGAGCGGCGGCGGTCCCGCCTCGATGGCGATCCGGAGGCCGGTCGACTCGGCGCGCTCGCACAGGATCTCCAGTTCGGCCGCCGCGAGCCGGAGCGCCCCGGAGTCCGCTCCCGCCTGGCTTCCAACCCCGACGGTGAGGAGCCCGCAACCCATGAGCCTCGCGGCCTGGGTGATGCGCTCGAGATCGTCGCGGCGCCGCGCGCCCGGCGCGCGAGCGCCGACGGTGAGGGCGGAACGCAGCCCCACCACGTCGACTTCCTGGACGGCCGCGAGATGCGAGACCGAGACGACCCGGGCGGGGTCGAAGTCCTCGCAGAGGTGCGGCTCTCGGGCCCAAAGGAAGACGCCCTCCACCTCCAGCAGTCGGGCGAGCCGCAAGCTCTCGTCGACCATGCTGTCGGGGCAGACGCTCGTGCAGATGCCGATCCGCATCAGTCGAAGACCGTGACCCTCCGTGTGGCCACCCGCAACCCGCCCATGGAGATGGAGTACGGGCGGATGTCGGTGCTATGGCCGCTGCCGCGTGACTTGAGAATGTACAGCCCTTGGCGGATCTCGCCCTGGGCCGCGACGTAGCACAACCCGATCGTGCTGTCGACGATGCCGGCGATGCCCGTCGTCGCCAACTCGGCCGGTTCGCTCGCGCTGCGCGGTCCCCCGAGAAGCAGGCACGTCGCGCCCTTCTGGTGGAAGCGGTTCACCAGGCTGTTCACGTACTGGGCGAACCGTGACTCGTCGTTGAACGCCTCTTCGATCTCGCGCGCGCTGTCGATGACCACGCGTCGGACGCCGTCGCGATCCACGCTCTCGATCACGGCCTCCAACACCCGATACGGGTTCACGGCCATCGTCGGCCACGAGCGGATGTCCACAAGGCCCGCCTCCGGCTCGGGCAATCCCACGCCGAAAGACTCCGAGATTCCCCGCAGCTTGCCCGGAGGGATCCGCAGGGAGACGTAGACGCCCCGCTCCCCGAGCGACGCGCCCTGCGCCAGGAACTGGAGGCCGATCGCGGTCTTCCCGACGCCGGCGGGTCCGGCGACCAGGGTCGTGAAGCCTCGAATGAGGCCTCCCTCAAGCATCTCATCCAGTCCGGGCACGCCCGTCGCCACGCGCTCGAGACGCCGGCCCGGCGCGGGTTCGGGCTCCTCCAGGGAGTCGCTGTGGTCCACATTGGGGAAGACGGTGAGCCCGCCTTGCCCGATGTCGAAGAGGTGCTTGCCGGGGACGAACTCCTGCCCCCGCGCTTTCACGATCTCAATGAAGCGAGCGCGCCGCGTCGTGTCCACGGCCTCGTGCGAGAGGCGCATCGTGGCGTCGGAGGCGTATTGCTCGAAGGAGACCTCGTCGAGCCCCGATCCTCCCTCGCGCATCCGCACCTCTTTGGTCAGGAGGGACGTGAACCCGTGCCGCCTCAGCATGTTCACGACGGCGTTGAAGATCTCGCGCTGCTCGGACTCGTTGTCCCCGAGTCGTTGGAAGTGCGAGACGGAGTCGATGAGGATGCGCTTGGCCCCGGTCTCGCGGGCCATCTCGCTGATCGCGCCGCCGGCCGCCGCCATCTCCTGCTTGAACACGGCGGGCGACGTGGGGATGATCTTGAGCTTCCCGGCGTCGATGAGTTCCTGCAGGTCCCAGCCCAGCGAGGCGGCGTCGCGGATCATCTGCTTCGAGAACTCCTCGAACGAGACGATCAGGCCGGGCTCGTCGCACACCGTCGCGCCGTAGTAGATGAACTGGAGGCCGAGGGTCGTTTTCCCCGCGCCGGGGGTCCCTTCCACCAGCACCGCGCCGCCCGGAACCAGTCCCCCCATGAGGATGCTGTCGAGGCCCGCGATGCCCGTGACGACTCTGTCCAAGCGCTTTCCACTCCTCCGTGGGGACGGTCAGCCGGGCGGAGGAAGCCCTCTGGCGGTCCGAGCGGGCCCCGCCGGAGAAGCGGGACCGATCCGGTCGCGCGTCACGCCCAACTACGGGCCTACGGTTCGCGGTTCAGGGGCTGAGACCTGCAGCCGAGGGGCCGCGGGTCCAACGGCGCGGGCTCTAGCGGTAGCCCTTGTTGTACAGCTCGGAGTAAATAGCCGTGACCTTGCGCACGTGGCCGATGGTCTCTCGGTAGTTCGGAACCCCCCCGGCTCGGTCGACGGCGCCCGGGCCCGCGTTGTAGGCCGCGATGCCGAGCGTGACCTGCGCGCTCCAACCGCGGCTCGCGTAGCGGCGCAGCATGTCCGCGAAGAAGCGGGTCCCTCCCCAGATGTTCTGGCGGATGTCGTAGGGCGATGTAACGCCCAAGCCGCGCGCGGTGCCGGGCATGAGCTGGGTAAGGCCCTGCGCACCCACCGGGCTCTTGGCCGTCGGGTTGAAGCGCGATTCCGCGTGGATGAGCGCCGCCATCAGCGGGCGCGGCACCCCATAGTACGCGCAGGCCTCGAAGAGCGACCGCACAAGATAGTCGACTTGCCCTTGGCTCAGCGACTGGTTGCAGTAGCGGACGAGGTTGCAGTAGGCCTGGTACTGGAGGGCCTCGCTCGTCGGCGCCTGGTAGCTGGTCGCGCCGTAGTTCGCGGAAGCGGTCTCTTGCCGAGTCGGACCATAGTACGGCAAGCCCGTCGTCTGATCGACGCCGTAGTAGGTGCTCGACCCGCCGGCCTGGCCTTGGATCGTCCGGGGCCCTGAGGCGACGTGGGGATTGGTGCCCGGCTGGACGCTGAGAAGCGTCGCGCCCGCGCCCGACTGAGTCACGGGCCCGACCTGACCGGAGGTGAAGACGGCCTCCGGCGCCCAGGCGAGCGCCACGAACGCCGCGCTGTAGCCGGAGGCGTCGCGGGGAAGCTCCAGCACCGCGCGCAGACGCGATCCCTCGACCAGGTGCGTGTGTCGCCACGTCAGCATGGCGACCCGCATTCCGCAGTCCGACTCCAGCGACACGTACACGTACGTCGGATCCTCCGCGGGCACGATGTCCAGAATGCGGCCATTCACGCGCACGGCCCGCGTAGCGCGGTAAGCCGTAGGATTCGCGGCCACGGCGGCCAGCTTCACAAGCGGGTTGACGGCCCACTCCGCCTCAGTCCGCCGCACCCAGTCGCCGAGTTCCAGCGAGAGCGCGTCGGCGCCGGCGGTCCCGGCGAAGGCGCAGAGGCAAAGCAGGGCGAGGCGGGCGGCGTGGAGGCGGGTCCGAATCCCTGTGTGGTTGCGCATCAGAGCATCCTCATGGCGCCAAACGAAAACGGCGCCCGGAAGGCGCCGTCAGTGGACTGCGTTGGTACCCCCAAGGGGAGTCGAACCCCTGTTACTGGGATGAGAACCCAGCGTCCTAGGCCACTAGACGATGGGGGCACCGTGCTCATGTGGCCGGATATTAGCGTCCGGCCCCCGGCATGTCAAGACGAGCCGAGACGGCGCCAACCACACTCGGCTCCCTTGCTCCTACGCGCAAGTTGGGCGGGGGGTTCACTCTTTCGGCGGTCCCGCCGGCCACTACTCCGATTTGTCGAGATTCCGCGCCAGCGTGAAACGGGTCATCTGGTCGTCCCCGTCCCACATCACGGTGATGATCATCTTCCCGTTGTCGCGCATCCAGTTCGCGCTCTTCGTGCCGTCGCCCGTGAACGAACTCTTCTGCCAGCCCTCTCCCAGCTCGCCCTCATACCACTCGGCGACCTGCTCGAAGCTCTCACTGGTCTCGAACCCGGCGGTGCAGACGCCCGACATGTCGGCGCTGGAGATCCCCTTCGCTCCGGGGTAGACCGGAAGCGCGATCTTGTCGAGAGTCGCCTGATCGACCGACGAGCCCCAGGTGGCGACCTCGCCGCCGGGCCCCGTGATCGAGCCGCCCTCCTCGTCGCCCGTCACAGTCGTCTCGCCGCTCTCGCCCGAAACGGTCATGTGGAACTCGCCGTCATCGCCCTTCTCCTCGACGGAGAGGGTCTCGCCCTTCTCGTTGGTGATCGTGACTCCCTTGCCCTCGTCGATCGTGATCGAGCCGCCATCGCCCGTTGGGATGGGAACCTTCTTCTTGACGTACCGCATGGGGTTGCAGAAGCACGAACTGAGCAGCAGCGCCGCCGCGAACAGCGTGGCGGACAACACGACGCCCGCGCGCATCGGGTTTCTCCTTCCTCGGTCGCCCTCGACGTTCGCCCCAACCAGCGTTGTATCCACCCGAGCCGCCGCCGATTCCTTCGCCGCTCGCGCCGACTCCCCGCGCGAAGGACCGCCGAGCGCGCCGGGGAACAAGTCCTGATCGACAGCCCAAATCGATGGAGGGAGCCTCCATGGCAGCCGACGGGAGTTCGCACGAAGACGGTGGTTTGGCGCTTCCCGAACGATTCGAGCGCCTCAAGGCGCGCGCCCTGGCCGGCCCGGACACACCCGTGGGCTGGCGGTGCCTCGCGGCCTGCGAGACCGCTCGCGACCATCCCGCCGAGCCGCTCATCGTGCGTCGAGCCCTTGCTCTTGCCCGCACGCTTGAGGTCTTCCCCGTCGCTCTCGCGCCCGACGAATCGATCGTCGGAACCCATCTGTTCGGCGAGCGCGCGGGGGTGGACGCGGCTCTCGACTTCCCGGAGTTCTCGCCGCACGTCTTCGACGCTCCGGCCGAGAGGCTCCGCGCCGCGCTCGAGCATACGGACCTCACCACCGAGCAGCGCGCCGCCATCCAGCGTGGACCAACGCGAGACGGTGGTGGTGAAC
>CAZCER010000008.1:0-19056 GCA_964497385.1 uncultured Armatimonadia bacterium
CTCAAGGACGCGCTCGACAAGCTCCAACTGAACGACGCCGCCCTCACCTTTGAGAGGGAGACCTCGGAAGCCCTGGGCTTCGGGTTCCGCGTCGGCTTTCTCGGGCTTCTCCACATGGAGATCGTGCAGGAGCGGCTCGAGCGGGAGTTTGACCTGAACCTCATCGCGACATGCCCGAACGTCGTCTATCGCGTGAACTTCACCGACGGCACGAGCATGGTCGTCGACAATCCCGCCTGCTTCCCGCCGCCCGAACGCATCGAGAGCGTCGAGGAGCCGTACGTCCGCGCCACCCTCATGACGCCCGAGGAGTTCGTCGGGGCCTGCATGGAACTCGGCGAGAGCCGCCGCGGTGTGTTCGTCACCATGACCTACCACGACACCAAGCGCGTCAGCATCGTGTATGAACTCCCGCTCGCCGAGATCATCGTCGACTTCTTCGACCATCTGAAGTCTCGGACTCGCGGCTACGCTTCGATGGACTATGAGATGCTCGGCACCCGCCCGTCCAAGATGGTCCGCCTCGACATCCTCATCAACGACGACCGCATCGACGCTCTGACCGCGATGGTCCATGTGTCGCGCGCCTACGAGAGGGCGCGCGCCATCGTGGATCGCATGAAGGAGGTCGTCCCGCGCCAGCAGTTCAAGGTCAAGATCCAGGCCGCCATCGGGCGCAAGATCATCGCCGCGAGTTCGATCTCCCCCTTCCGCAAGAACGTCACCGCGAAGTGCTACGGCGGGGACATCACTCGCAAGCGCAAGCTCCTGGAGCGGCAGAAGGAGGGCAAGAAGCGCATGAAGATGGTCGGGTCCGTGGAGGTGCCGCAGGAGGCCTTTATGGCGCTCCTGAAGCGCGGTGACTAGACCCGCCGGCCTCTACGTCCACATCCCCTTCTGTACGCGCAAGTGCCCCTACTGCGACTTCCGCTCGCACTCCGTCGCGGATCGCGATCCGTCCGACTACCCCGCCTCCGTCGTCGCCGAAGCCGAGGCGCAGCGGCGGCGTTTCGAGGCTTTCAGCCTCGAGTTCCGCACTCTCTACATCGGCGGCGGCACGCCCACCGTTCTTGCGCCGGACGCGCTTGCCGGGCTCGTCGCGCGTCTCCTTGCCGCGATGCCCTTCACGGCGAACCCCGAGGTCACTGTCGAGGCCAACCCGGGCAGCCTGAACCGCGAGATGGCCCGGGCGCTGCTCGAGGTTGGCGTGAACCGCTTGTCGCTTGGGGTGCAGAGCTACCAGGACCCGCTCCTGCGGACCCTCGGCCGCGTCCATGACGCCCCCACGGCCTGGGAAGCCACGCTCCTCGCCTCGAGCTTCCCGCGCTTCTCGGTGGATCTCATCCACGGCGTCCCGAGCCAGGCGGCCTGGCAAGCCGTCTCCGACGTGCGGACCGCTGTGAACCTCGGGGCGCGACACGTCTCGGCCTACACGCTGACCTACGAGGGCGGCACGGAGTTCGCCAGGCTGCGCGCTTCGGGCGAACTCACGCCCGTGGATGAGGATTCGGAGGCGGTGATGTTCGCGCAAGTGGGCGAGGCGCTGGAGGGCGCGGGCCTGCGGAGATATGAGATCTCCAACTTCAGCGTTCCCGGCGAGGAGTCGCGGCACAACCTCGGGTACTGGCGCGGAAGCGACTATCTCGGCCTCGGCGCGGCGGCGCACTCGACCGTCGCGGGCCGCCGGTGGTGGAACCACGCCGACCCGGGGCGGTACGTCGCAGCCGTCCGCTCGGGTGGAGATCCCGTCGAGGGCGAGGAGCGCCTCTCGCCCGCCGACATGCTGCTGGAACGGGTGATGCTGGGGCTGCGCATGCGATCGGGAACGCCCCTCGAGGAGTTGCTCGCGCTTGCGGACGAAGCCGGCGACGGCGATTTCCGGGAGCGCGTGGAGCGCGAACTCGCCTCCGGCGGGCTCGAGCTTCGCGAAGGCCTTATCCGCGTCACGGAGGCCGCCCTCGCGCACACGGACGCCGTGATCGCGCGCCTGGCCTGAGGCGGTTACTTCGGGCCGATCGTCACCGTCACCGTCACCGAGCTGGCCTCGTACGGCGTGACCCCTTCCGGGGGGCGCAGACTCGCCACCGCGTCGAATGACGTCTTGCGGTCGGTCACATCGATCGGCTCCGCGTCGATGCCGACCAGAAGCTCGGGACGATCTTGCCCTCCGCGCACCTTGACGCGGGCGGGCTCCGCGCTCAGGCCCTTCACTTCATAGCCCTCCGCGGGCTTCCCGACCGTGCTGAGCCGCACCGCCACAGTGTCCGTCTTCGGTTCGACGGAGACGCGAACGGTGTGGGGCTCGATGCGGACGAACTGCGAATCCACGCTTGTGCCGTCCTTGTCGAGCGGGTAGAGGTTCGCGGTGTCGACCCAGCCTTCGAGAAGGTCCGCGGCCGGCACGCCGGCCTCGACGACCTCGATGCGATCGACGAACTCCTTCGGGCCCGTGACCGTCAACTCGGCCGGGGTCGCGACCGGGTCCTTGATGGTCGCCGCGCCCTCTCCGGTCGGCCGGATCCTCACGGCCACGAGCTTCGAGTCCATCTTCTGCACCACGACGCGCTCCGGCGACCACGAGAGAATCTCCACGCCGTGGATCGTCTCCGTCTCCAGGCGAACGGGCGCCCTGCCGTCCTCTCCCATCTCCTCGAAGCTCACGTACGCCGTCACCATGCCCGGGATGGGCTCGCGATCGAGCGTCTCGACCTGTCCGCGCACCAGGAGGCTCACCTGCGCCGGATCCGGCTTCGGCGCCGTCGCTCCGTCGGTCCGCCCCCGCACGGTGACGTCGATGCTCACCGCGCGCTCGATGACAGGGTTCACCATGACCGTTCGACCCGCCCAGAAGCCGACCCCGATGAGCACGGCCAGAACGGCGCGAACGAGACGCGGGGCCGCGCTGGGTCTGCCGGTCAGTTGTTGAGCGCCGATCGCCATTCAGGTCACTCCGTGAAGATCCGCCGCAGTCCCGTCGCGCGCGACACGCCGACCAGAGCGTTCAGTTTCTCGCGCAACGCGTCTTTTGAGAGCCGCCGCTCGAGCCGACCCGACACGCACAGCGAGATGGCGCCCGTCTCCTCGCTCACCACGAGGCACACGGCGTCCGTCTGCTCCGAGAGGCCGAGCGCGGCCCGGTGGCGCATGCCGAGGCTCGCCTCCAGATCCGGATGGGTTGAGGTCGGGAAGTAGCACGCCGCCGCCGCGACGCGGTCGCCCGAGACGACGACGCCTCCGTCGTGCAGCGGGTTGTTCGGGAAGAAGACGCAGTTCAGGAACTCGATGCTGAGGCGCGCGTCGAGACGACTGCCCGAGAGTACGATGTCCGAGAGCGGGGCCGCGCGCTCGATCGCGATCAGCGCGCCGATGCGCTTCGACGACAGCGCCGCGCACGTGTCCACGAGGACGTCCGCCACCCCGGTCGAGCTGCTCGAGCGGCGGGAGTAGACCCCTCCGAGCTGCGCGAGGAAGGTGCGGAGTTCCGGCTGGAACAGGATCAACAGGCCCACGACGCCGGGCACCAGAGCCTCGTGCATCACCCAGTGGACCACCGGCAGGAAGCGCCCCGACAGCCAGTAGAGCGCAAGGACGACCGCGATGCCTCCCGCGACGCGCCACGCGCGCGTTCGCGCCAGGGCCGTCAGCGCCACGTGCGTGAGCAGCACCACGAAGGCCATATCGACGCAATCGCGAGCGGTCGCGTGCGCAAAGGCCTGCGTGACTTGGTAGATGACGCCGCCTGTCTCTGTGTTCATCTGGCCCGCGGGCGCCTCGGCGCGCCTTGTCCCGCGGTCCTCTCCGTGTCCCGATGGTTGACGCCTCGCGGAGCCGCGAGGTTCCATCGCCGACCGATCAGGCCTCCATCGCCTGAAGGTGCAGGGCCAGCTCCTCGACCGTCGTTTGGCCCGCGCGCGCTCGGTCGAGCCCCGCCTCCGCCGCCGAGACGTAGACGTCGGGCGTCAGCGCGGCCTTCAGTTCCTCGCCTTCCAGACCGCGCATCAGCGCCACGCGGATCCGCGAATTGAGCCTCAGGGCGCCGTAGACGCTGACCGATCCGTCGAAGCCCGTGTTCATGCACGCGTCGCAGCCGCGGCCTTCGTAAAACGGACCCGCGACCTCGCGTCCCATCGCGCGCGCGATCTCCGCGTGCACCATGGCGCTCGGTTGCGTCTCCGTTCGGCAGTGCGGGCAGATCCTCCGCAACGCGTAGTGGCAGAGCACCGCGGACAAGCTGTTGGCGAGAAGCCGGCGATCCACCCCCGCGTCGAGCAGCCGCCGCATCGCCTCGGCGGGGTTCGCCGCCGGCAGCGCCCCGAGCACCGTACGCCCGTCCAGAGCGGCCTCCAGGGCGATCTCCGTGGCCTCGCGCTCCTTCAGATGCGAGATCATCAACACGTCGGGGTCCTGCTGCAGCGCCGTGCGAAGCGTCGCCGCGAAGCCCGCGGGATCGAGTTCCGCGTCGAGCCGCGCGACTCCCGACACCGCGCCCAGCCCCGGCCACTCCTCCACCGACACCACGTTGCATTCGCCCACGGAGACGAGCGAAAGGCACGCCCGCAAGGCCCGTCGCCGACCGTCCGGCAGGAGCCCCGTGACCAACGTCGCCGCGCCGTTCGCCGCGAGGGCTTGGTAGACGAAGTCTTGCGCCTTGGCGGGAACGCCGATGTCGTCGAGGGTCGCCACCGCTTCGCCGCCCGGAAGGAGCCTCAGCACCGAACGCATCCCGCGCCCCGTGCGAATCATCGCGACCTGCACATCGACCGAGCGGTCCAGGTAGAGGGCGCGGAAGTGGCCTCGGCCCGCGCTGCTCACCGGCCGCTCGATCCCGGCGAGGGCGCAGAGCGCGTGCTGCACCGAGGCGTGGGAGTGAGACGGCAGAAGGAGCCCGTCCCGCAGTCGTCCGCGTATGCGGAAGCGGAAGACGACGCCGTTCGAGCGGGGATCCGCGATCACCTCATCGGCCTCGCGCTCCAGCGCATAGCCGATGATCAGGCTCAGGATGCGGTCCGAGGCCTGCACAACCCGGGGGTCCTCGGGCGCCCCTTCCAGCTCCGCGGAGACCTCCCTCAGAAACTCGACGTCCACCGAGGACTTCAGACACGAGCCCAGCGCCTCGAGCGCCTCCGCACGGCCGAGACGGCTCGCGAGCGCGGCCCGGACGTCGGCCTCCAGCGCCACGGCCCGGTCCACATGCTCTCCCGCGGCCTCGCGCACGTGGTCGAGGATCCCCACGTTCAGCGGCTCCGCCATCGCCAGGAGCAACCCGCCGTCCGGCCGACGCACCGGAGCCGCCGCGTTCGCCAGGCAATAGCCTGGGGGCAGCAGCTTCACGAGGCGGTCGTCGACGAGAAGCTGCTCCGGGCCGAGGTGAGGGATGCCGAGCTGCGCGGCGAGGGCGCGCGCGATCTCGAGATGCGATGCGAGCCCCATCTCCACCAGGGCCTCGCCCAACCGGACGCCCGACTTCGACTGGACATCGAGCGCCGCTTGCAGGTCCTCCTGGCCAATGAGGCCGGAGGCCGCGAGTATGTCGCCGAGTCGGTCCTCCAAAGCGCACCCCCGAGCAACCCCCCCGGGCCATGTTCGGGGCCAAGCCGTCGCGACCTCCGGCAACTTGGCCACCGAACGAGCGAGGCCCCGTCTGCGAAGCGGACGGGGCCGATGCGGAAAGCGTTCCTGTGCGATGTCTGTCTACGGAAAGAACCTCGGCGCTCGCCGCGAGGTTCAGCTATTCCGCAAAAACCTACGCCTCTCGCAAGCGACGGAGGCCGGGATCGCTCCCGACCTCCGCTGACTGGACTGGTTTGTTGGTCGTGCGTCCTGAACTAGAAGTACCAGGACGCCGATCCACTCACGAGTCCGCCGACCTGCGCGATCGAGTTCGCCGACCGCAGGGCCGAGAGCCCTACATCGACGGTCACGTCGAAGTCGCCGCCGACGCTGATCTCGGTGCCGGCAAGGGCGGTGTAGCGCTCGCTCGCGACGTTGCCCTCACGGATGAGGCGGAAGTCCCAGTCGCGCTCGTCGTCGTGGTAGACGAGGTTCACCCAGGCCGCGGACTCGCCGCGGGCGAACGGGGTGTCGCTCATCCTGCGCTTGTACCAGAAGCCGGGTCCGTAGACGACGCCCGGGATGCCGCCGATCGCGACCTGGGTCTCGCCGTAGTTCCGTGTGTACGGGGTCAGGCTCGTGTTCAGGTCGCCGCCCGGGTTGTAGCCGTTCGGCGCGCTCGCGGCGCCGACGGAGAGGTCGATGCTCGAGGTCTTCACGATGTCCGCCTCGACGAACCAGGCGGTGTTCTGAGCGGTCAGCGCGTCGGGGGTCAGCGAGACCTCCGCGCGGATTTCCTTCTCATCGTCGTTGTCCCAGGCGTACCTCGCGTCCACGCCGAGGCGCCCGAGCGGGCCGTAGCCGGCGCCGTCGTTCACGACCCACGTCGCGCCGACGTAGCCGTCGTCGTTGATCTCATCGCCGAGGCGGAGGATGAGCTGCGGCACGCCGGAACCGCGCTGGCTGCCGACGAACAGCTCGGCCTCCTCGAGGCTCCAGTCCAGGGACTCGATGCGCACGCCGTCGGTGGAGAAGGCGTCGTTGTCGTAGGTCAGGCCGTAGCCGTAGCGCATGTACTGCCGACCAACCGTCAGGTCGCTGTCCACTCCGAGAACGGAGGTGTCCTGGATCTTCACCCACGCCTCGTCCGGGACCATGAAGTTCCGAGCCGGGGCCACGAAGTTCGGGGCGTCGGTGAAGCCGCCGTTGTCGCAGTCGAAGAGCACGACGGCGGCGGTGGTGTTCGAGTTGATGCGGCGATAGAACGCGAGGACGACCTCGGCCGCGTTGTAGAAGTTCGAGCTGTTGGCGTTGCTGAAGGCCGCGCTGGCCGACGCGCCGGAGACCGTCGCGCCGAAGTCATAGGTCAGGATGCCGGTCACGGTCTCCGGCTTGTCCTCGAGAGCCTTCACGCGCTTCTCGAGAGCGTCCACATCGTCCGCGAGGACGTCCACACGGTCCGCGAGCTGGTCAAGTTCGGGACGGAACTCATCGCGCAGCTTCTGGATCGCGTCGGCGAGTTCGTCGGCGTTCACCAGGTTGCGCTCATCGAAAATCCGGTTGATCGCCGAGGCGAGTTCCTCGGGATCGACTTCGCCGGCGGGCCCCGCCGGGCCGGGAGCGCCCTGCGGGCCTTGCGCGCCGCGCGGGCCCTCGGCCCCGGGCTCGCCCTGCGGTCCCTGCGGGCCTTCGGGGCCGGCCGGGCCGCGCGGGCCCTCCGGACCGGGCTCGCCCTGCGGGCCGGTTCCCGATTCGGGCATGAGGTCCTCAATGTGGTACAGGAGTCGCGCAAGAGCCATCGCGAACTCGTACCGGGTCAGGTTGCGGCTGCCCTTGAACGTGCCGTCCGGGTAGCCCTCGATCAGGCCGGCGTCATACAGTTCGGCGATCGCGTCGTACGCCCAGTGGTCCCACGGCACATCGGCCGGGACCGCCGCGCTCACCGTGGTGCTGGTGAGGCCCGCGCCGTCTCCGGACGAGGTCGTGAGGCCCAGGGTGTCCGCAAACGCGAGGCCGGTCATCGCCGAGAACGCCAGAACAACGCAGAGGATCCCTACGGTCCTTGTCATCGCTGTCGCCCTCCCTCGTGCTTAGGTTTTCGCGTCGCACGTCGCCCGCCTGACGCGCCTGTCGGGGCGGGAGCTGGTCCGAGCCGCGGGGAGGGGAGGGCTCCGGGTCAGTGTCCACGTTTCCTGCCCTGGAACTCCGCTCGCCCTCGGGCCGCAAGGCCGCGACCGGCTCATTCGCGGCCCTGGGACTCGTGAGGTCCGGTGCGCCGCGCAACGCGTGATCGCATCCCCTAACGGGGCCGATCAAGTCTGTAAAGGCCGGCCTTGCGGACTTGTTCAAGGGCGATCGCGAATTCGTTCGCCGTGGGGCGCCTGTTGATGTCTTCACAGCTATTGGCGCGGAAACATGGACGGTACTGCTGCATGACGTTCACGTAGGTGTGGGGCGAGATCTCCTCCGCCACGAAACGTGCGAAGCTCTCGGTACCCGCCAGTCCGTTCGGCAAAACGAGATGCCTCACGAGGAGTCCGCGGCGGGCGACGCCGGAGCGGTCCATCTCCAGAGCGCCGACCTGGCGGTGCATCTCGCGGAGGGACGCTCGAGAGACCTCGGGGTAGCTTCGGACGCCGGAGAGACGCTCGGCCGCGTCCGCGTCCTGGTACTTGGCGTCCGGCATGTAGATGTCCACAACGCCGTCGAGGAGGGCGAGGGATTCGGGCGACTCGAAGCCGCCGCAGTTCCAGACGATCGGGATCCGCAGGCCTCGGCGCGCCGCGATGGCCAGAGCCGACAGGATGGGGGCGAGGAAGTGCGACGGACTGACGAGGTTCAGGTTGTGGCAGCCACGGTCCTGGATGTGCACGAACAGCTCCGCGAGGCGCTCGTCCGAGACCTCGGCGCCGTTCGCGTGCTGTGAGATGTCATAGTTCTGGCAGTAGACGCACGTGAGGTTGCAGTGGGCGAAGAACACGGTTCCCGAGCCCTCCGCGCCGACGAGCACGGGCTCCTCGCCGAAGTGGGGACCATAGCTCGCCACGACCGCGCGCGGCCCCGCGCCGCAGGCGCCGGTCTCGCCGGAGAGGCGATCAACCCCGCAGCGGCGTCCGCACTGATCGCAGGCTCGGAGACCCCGGCGCGCCCGTTCGGCCCTGAGCGCCAGTTCGCCCGAGGCCGCCAGTTCCAAGTAGGCGGGATGCGCGACGGAAGACACAGGGATCACTCCTCGGCGGATTCGAGTCAGATGCGGCGAATAGACGCTCGGCACGTCAACGGAGGGACCTCGCCCTCCACAACGGCGAAAGGGGCTCCACCTCATGAAGGCCACGGCTACGCACGTTCTGCTTTCCCTCGTTCTTCTCGCCCTCGTGGCGAACGCTTTTCTGATGATGCAGGCGCCGATGCGAGCCGCGGCGCTCCAGGACGACCTTTCGGATGTGGTGAGCGCGATGGAGGACATCGAGTCGCGCCTTGGCGAGATCTCGGGCGACCTCGACGAACTCGACAGCATCGAGGCCCATCTGTCCGACATGGCGGACGCGGAGATCTTCGATCTGAGCACCGCATCGCCCGGCAATGTCACCCGCGGCTTGCCTGTCGTGATGAGCGAGTAGCCGCGCCGGCTTAACCCCGGGTTCTGCAGGAGACCGCCGACCAACAGCGCATAATGGATACTGCCTCAGGCTATCTCCAGGGGGCTTGGCTCCCCTGAGGCTAGAACGCTAGCGAGAGGAGCTGAATCATGCCTCACGTCATTGACGCCAACGAGTGCACTTCATGCGGCGCGTGCAAGGACGTCTGCCCCGTGGACGCCATCTCCGAGGGCGACGCCGCGTACGTGATCGACCCCGACGTCTGCACCGATTGCGGCGCGTGCGTATCCGAGTGCCCGGTCGAGGCCATCTCCGAGGCCTAGCGGATCCGGCTGCCGGACGCCGTGCGCGGGCCTCAGCAAAACGACGCGGCTCCGAGCAAGCGCTCGGGGCCGCTTCCGTTTTGGGTCCAAGCCTCCGCGCTTGGCGCGTGAGCCTTGTCCCTCGCGCGGCGGCCTCGTATACTTGGGATTGGCAAGGCGCTGCCCTACTCGTGACTTGTCGGCGGATTTGTTCGAGCCAACACCCCGGGATAGGGGCTCTTCCACGTCGCTAGAGTGACACTCCCGGCTATACGGGAAGACGCAACGGCGATGAACAGGGCCACCACTTGCATCTTGGGTTCGAATCAATCGGGCACACGGTAAGGGCGGCTCTTGCCGTTGATTCAGGTCTCTTCTCGTCCTGTCGTCGGGGCCCCTCACTGATGGATCTCTTTGACCAGTCCGACGCCCGCCGACACGCCCCCCTCGCCGCGCGCATGCGGCCCGTCACGCTCGATGACGTCGTCGGGCAGGAGCATCTGCTGGCCGAGGGCTCCGGACTGCGGCTCGCGATCCGCGAGGACCGGGTCACGAGCCTCATCCTCCACGGGCCCGCAGGCTGCGGGAAGTCGACACTTGCCCGCGTGATCGCGGGAGGCTCCAATCGCCGCTTCATCGAGTTCAGCGCAACCTCGTCGGGCGTGGCCGCCATTCGCGAAGCGGCCGAGGCCGCCCGGGACGAGCGACGCTTTCACGAGCGCGGAACCATCGTCTTCTGCGACGAGATCCACCGGCTCAACAAGGCTCAGCAGGACGGATTCCTCCCACACGTCGAGGACGGAACCTTCACCCTCATCGGCGCAACGACCGAGAACCCCTACTTCGAGGTGAACGCGCCGCTCCTCTCGCGCTGCCTCGTCCTGCGTCTGCGCCCGCTCTCTGACGCGGATATCCGCGTCATCCTCGAACGAGCGCTCACGGACGCCGAGCGCGGCTTGGGTGGGAGCGAGATCGACGTGACCGACGAGGCCCTCGCCCATCTGTCCGTGACCTCCGCCGGCGATGCGCGCCGGGCGCTGAACGCGCTCGAGCAGTGCGTCATGCAGGGCTCGCCCGGCGAGGACGGCGTGCTCCGCGTGGACCGGGTCCTCGCCGAGGAGGCCACACAGCGGAGGCTTGTCCTCTACGACAAGAGCGGCCAAGCGCACTACGACGTGATCAGCGCGTACATCAAGTCGATCCGCGGCTCGGACCCGGACGCGGCGGTCTTCTGGCTCGCGTACATGCTCGAGGCCGGCGAGGACCCGCGCTTCATCGCCCGGCGGATGGTGATCGCCGCCTCCGAAGACATCGGGAACGCGGACCCCATGGGCATCGTCGTGGCCACGGCGGCGCTCCAGTCCGTGGAACTCGTCGGCATGCCCGAGGGCCAGATCCCGCTCGCGCAAGCCACGATCTACCTCGCTTCGACGTCGAAGTCGAACCGCAGCTACGAGGCGGTCGCCGCCGCGCGTGAGGCGGTGCGGAACGCGGGCACGATCACCGTCCCTCCGCACCTCATGGACGTGCGCCACGAGCGGCAGAAGCGCGAGGAGGGCGTCGGCGTCGGCTACGACTACCCGCACAGCCACCCCGGCGCCTTCGTGCGACAGGACTACCTCCCCCCGCGGCTCGTGGGCTCACGGTTCTTCCATCCCTCGAACCGCGGCCGCGAAGCGAAGCTCGCCGAGCGCCTCCGCGCCCTCTGGCCCGAGCGGTTCGGGGAACCGACTCAGGCGGCGGAGGGCGAAGGGGAAGGGTAGAGGGAAGCGTGTCCGGGGGGCGTGGGGTCGGCAGTTGGAGCGGCCGAATGGAAGGGGCCCACGAAGTGGGAAGGGGTCCATCCGGCTTGTTGTCGTTGGCGAAGGGTGAGGGTCGTGGGCAGTCAGAAGACGCCGCGAGACAAGCCTGACGCGCACAGGCCGTCCGATGTGCTTGCCGAGGCGTGCGCGATGCTCGACCCCGATGAAGAAGTGGCGCTGGCGGAAGAAGCGTTGGGCGACGATGCCGAGGAGTGGCCGGAGTACTGAGGCGCCAGGGACGCGTCTGGAACCGGCGACCCGTCGCAGCCACCTCCCGCGCCGCCGCTCGTCACGCTCGGAGCCGCTGCCGCGTCTCCTCACGGCTCAGGGACGGCGGGCCAACGGGGTCGTCCGCCGGGCCCGGCGCCCGAGACGCGGCGTATGGCGGTAGCTCGCCGGCGTAGGGTTGTGCGAGCCGGATGGAGCCCTTCCCGCTCCTTCCCTCGATACGGCGCAAACCCCGCGCCTACTCGGGATGAGCGGGCCCCTTCCATGCGGCCGCTCCGCCCTTCGTGCGCGGGCGAGACAGCTCTCCACGGGTACTGAGCCGGATGGATCCCTTCCCACTTCGTGGGCCCCTTCCATTCGGCCGCTCCATACCGCGTGCCGGGCGTGCGCCCTCGGTGGCGCGGAGCAGAGTCGTCGGTAGGTCCCTCTCCCAGTGCCACCGAATACCCCGCACCATGCACAGAAGCCATCGGGAGGCGACCATCCTGCCAGTCGCACGTCGAACCCCAAGCCACGCCCTGCTTGTCGCCATGCTGCTCACCGTCGCGGCCCGGGCCGATCTCAAGACCACCCTCGACGAGATCGTGAACCGGGACGCCTTCGCAACAGGGATCGTCGGGGTCGCCATCCTGGACCCGACCAGCGGCGAGTGGCTCTACGAGCACTACGCGGACACGGCGCTGCAGCCAGCCTCGACCACGAAGACCCTCTCGTGCGCCTACGCCCTCGAGACCCTCGGGCCGGACTACCGCTTCCACACCCCGCTCGCGGCGCCCGCGCCCGCGGACGAGAACGGCGTGCTGCACGGACCGGTGTATCTGGTCGGAAAGGGCGATCCGTTCACCTTCCCGGGGAACTACCGGGCCCTCGCCGAGGCCGTTGCTAAAGCGGGCGTGAAGCGGATCGAGGGCGGCATGCGCGCGGATGTGACGCGCTTCGAGGGCCGTCGTTGGGGCTCGGGCTGGACGGTCGACGACCTCGCCTACTGGTACGGCTCGCTGCCGGACGCGATCTGCTTCGATCGTCAGCGCGTGTACTTCACCTTCCGGCCTGGCGAGGTCGGCGCGAAGGCCTTGGTCGAGACGGGCCTCCCCGGCGAGGCGCTCACCTACGAGAACCTCACGACAACCGTTGAGGCCGGCGGAGCGACAGACGTGTGGGCGCAGAAGACGCTCGCCGAGAACCACTATGTACTCACCGGAACCATCGCCGCCGACGCGAAGCCGGAGACGATCCGCGTCGCGCTCGACGATCCGGGTCTGACCGCCCTGCAGTACCTGCGGGCGCGCCTCCGCGAACTTGGGGTCGAGGTCGAAGGCGATATCGCCTATGGCAAGGCCCCCGACGGGTGCGTTGAGATCGCGGCGATGGACTCCGAGCCCCTGAGCAAGGCGCTGTGGATCACGCTGAAGTACTCGGACAACCTGGCCGCCGAACTCATGGCCTGGAACACCAGCGTCGAGACCGGCCACGGCCCCTATGCGCGCGACGCGATCGCGGCGATGACCGAATGGCTGAAGGGCCGAGACCTCCCGATGCGCGGGCTCGTTGTCTCCGATGGGAGCGGCCTCTCGCGCTACGACCGGCTGACCGCGCGCTTCCTCGCCGCGCACATGGCGAAGATGATGGAGTCCCCCCATTTCGAGGTCTTCAAGGACTGCCTGCCGCTCGCCGGCGTGGACGGCACCATCAAGAGCCGCTTCGCGGGCACCCCGTTGGAGGGCAAGGTCCACGCGAAGACGGGCACGATCATGCGGGTCGCGTCGCTCACCGGGTACGCGCCGGGCCCCGACGGCCATGACCTCGTCTTCGCCTTGATGTTCAACGGCTTTGACTGCGGCGACTCGGAGGTCTACAAAGCCCAGACGGAGATCATCACGGCGTTGATGGACGGGTCGTAGGGGCGACCGGCAGGTCGCCAGCGACCCCAGTGGCGCCGGCGCCCCTCGCCGGTGATGACCGGAGGACACCGCATGACCCTTGAGCAGTGCCTGGCGCGATTTGGTGAAGACCTCGATCCCGCGAACCTGGAGGTCTGTTGGGGCGAGTCGATGGCGACGCTGCCCGCGGAACCGCCCGACTGGCTGCGGCCCAAGGCGATGCATGCGGAGCGCGAGTACTGCCGCATGGACCCGGCCGTGGACACGCTGCTCGACCGGGCCGCGGAGGCCGTGGTGTCTGACCCGGCCCTCTACCGCCTCATCTGGCACTTCCACCGATGCCTCTACCATGAACCGACAGTCGAACGCTTCTCCGGCTGGCCCACGCTCGAGCCCATGCTTGGCGACCTTGCGGGCGTTCCGTACCTGATCGCGGGACTTGCGATGTGCCCACTCGTGCGCGAGGTCCACGCGGAGCGCGATGTGGACCCCGAGATCACGCGCGACACCTGCTTGCAGATCCGGTGCTTCTGCGAGAACTACCGCGATGCGCATGGGGGCAACTGGGGCCTGCCGCTCTCGCAGGCCTGGTGGCTGCGGAACTACACCGCCGGGCGGCTCTATCGCGTTGGCCGCTTCGAGTACATGCTCGTGGGCTTCCGCGGAAGCGCGCGTGTCTTCCGCCACCGGGACACGCGTGCTGTCGTCGCGCTCGCGGAGGATGGCATCGCCTACGACGCGGAGGGCTTCTACGTCCAGGGCGACGCTCCGGCCGCGTTCACCTCCACGCTCCGCATCGACGACGAGCGCGCTGTCGGACTACTCGTCCATCCGTCGGGGATGGCGCTTCGCGAGACCGTCGAACTGAGCCTGGCCGAGTGGGAGCCGGTCCTCGCGAAGGGCGACACGGTGCTCGACATGCACATCCCCTCCGGCGGAGGCATGAGCCCCGAGGCGTGCCTCGACTCTTTGAGCCGCGCCGTCCCGTTCTTCCGGAAGACCTTCCCCGAGAAGCCCTTCGAGACCATCAACTGCGTCTCGTGGATCTACAACACGCAGTTTGAGGACATGCTCGGACCGGAAGCCAACCTCGTGAAGCATCTCCGCGAACTCTACCTCTACCCCGTTTGGTCGTCGGGAAACGACGGCCTGTTCTTCCTCTTCCACACCGACGACGTGGACCCGGCGACCGCGCGGCAGGACACCAGCATGCGCCGCGCCGTGGTCGAGCACCTCGCCGCCGGTCGACGGCTCCGCTCGAGCGGGATGTTTGTGATGGTCGAGGATCTCGACAGCTACGGCACGGAGCACTACCGGAGCACGTGGGACCAGACGGCGAGGCTCGCGAGGGGGTAGGGAAGAGGCGCTTGCACAGTCCCGGGTGGGCCGGGCTTTCGGCGCCTCGCAGCTGCCATGTGCGGCCCAGCATCGCTGTGAGGCGGAGACGCTTCACCCGCCCGATGGCGTGTTCCTGGCTTCGCAGCGAACAGGTTCCCGGCCGGCGCCCACGAACTCCCCACTCACGCAAGACAACCTGATCCCGAGAGGTGAGCGATATCTATGGCAGAGGCCTTTCCCGAGGTAGGGAAGATCCAGTACGAGGGCCCGGGCGCCAAGAACCGCCTGGCCTTCCGGCACTACAACCCCGCTGAGGTCGTCGACGGCAAGACCATGGCCGACCACTTCCGGTTCTCCGTCGCCTACTGGCACACGTTCCGCGGCACCGGCCAGGATCCGTTCGGCCCGGGCACCATGCTCCGCCCATGGGAAGACGGCACGAACTCCGTCGAGAACGCGAAGAACCGCGTGCGCGTGGCGTTCGAGTTCTTCGAGAAGCTCGGCGTCGACTTCTACACCTTCCATGACCGCGACGTCGCGCCCGAGGCCGACAACCTCGCCGAGACGAACCGCAACCTCGACGCCGTGGTCGAGGTGCTCAAGGAGGAGCAGGCTCGGACGGGCGTCAAGCTGCTGTGGGGCACCGCCGCGCTTTTCGCGAACCCGCGGTACGTGCACGGCGCGGCGACAAGCTGCAACGCCGACGCCTTCGCCTTCGCCGCCGCGCAGGTGAAGAAGGCCATCGAGGTCACCCACGAACTCGGCGGCGGCGGATACGTCTTCTGGGGCGGTCGAGAGGGCTACTCCACGCTCTGGAACACCGACATGCGGCGGGAACTCGACCACCTCGCCAAGTTCCTCCACATGGCGGTCGACTGGAAGAAGGAACTCGGCTTCCCCGGGCAGTTCTACATCGAGCCAAAGCCGATGGAACCCACGAAGCACCAGTACGACTCCGATGTCGCGGCGTGCGTCGCGTTCCTCCAGAAGTACGACCTCATGGACCACCTCAAGCTGAACATCGAGACCAACCACGCCACGCTCGCGGGCCACACGATGCAGCATGAACTCGAGGCCGCGCTCGCGTTCGGCGTCTTCGGCTCGGTGGACGCCAACGCCGGCGACCCGATGCTCGGCTGGGACACGGACCAGTTCCCGACGGACATCTACCTCACCACGCAGATCATGCTCGCGATCATGAAGAACGGCGGCATCGCCCCCGGCGGCCTCAACTTCGACGCCCACGTCCGTCGCGAGAGCTTCGAGCCGATCGACCTCTTCCACGCGCACATCGGCGGGATGGACGCTTTCGCGAGGGGCCTGAAGATCGCCGCGAAGCTTCGCGCGGACGGCGTCCTCGAGGACCTTCTGAAGGCCCGCTACGCCTCCTGGGACGAGGGCGTCGGCCAGGAGATCGAGTCCGGCAAGGCCGACTTCAAGAGCCTCGAAGCCTACATGCTCCAGAAGGGCGACATCGCCCCGAATGTCAGCGGCCGCCAGGAGATGATCGAGAACATCATCAACGACTACATCGCCTGAGCCGGAAACGCGGGAGAGGGGAGACCGCGACCCTCTGTCGCTCTCAGGTGGGCGGCGCGTCTCGCGGCGCGCGAAGCCCTGACCGACCGAGTGAGCGGAGCGAAAGGGACCCCTCTCCCCGGGCGAGGCAAGGCGTCGCCTTCCGCGCCAGCGCTTCGCACGGGGAGAGGGTGCACCGCCGCGGTTCTCGTGGGGGTGGTCCGCACGCGAGGCGTCGCGCCTATACGGCGAGGAGCGTCTTGGCCAGAGGGAGCGAGTCGGTCTCCAAGACGCTCAGGTCGAGCGTCTCTGACGCATGCTGAATGTCGAGGCCAACGACGTTGCCGTCTTCGTCGAAGTCGACGACAAGGCCGTCGCGCACCTCCTCGGAGTCCGCGCCCGGCTTAGAACTCAGCTCTATGTATAGCGAGTCGGTGTCGGCGTAGTAGCTCAGTCGCATTGGGTCGCCCCATTGTGTTCCTACTGCCTGAATCCCCTATCGGGGAAGGCGTTGTGAATGGTCTCGCCGTCGGCCAAGGTGACTACCCGCAGAACGCGCCCCGGCATGCCTGGGACGACTCCCCAGTGCCGAATCCGCCCGTCGGGCTGCACCTCGCGCCGCACAGGTGCTCTGACGACAGCTTCGCACCACTCGGGTCTGATGTAAGGCCGCTTCCGCAGCACCTGCTCCCTGAAGTAGCGCGTGGTCTTCACAGTATACCTCGGGTCAGGCCCCGGCCGACGCGCCGGGCCTCACTGATCGAGCTTGGTCTTCAGCAGTTCGTTCACGAGCCCCGGGTTCGCGCGGCCCCGGGTCTCCTTCATGACCTGCCCGACGAAGAAGCCGAGTAGCTGCGTCCGTCCGCCCTTGTAGGCCGCGACGTTGTCCGGGTTCGCCTCGAGGATGCGATCGATCGCCGCCTCGAGTTCCGAGGAGTCACTGATCTGAGTGAGGCCCTTCGACTCCACGATCGCCTCCGGGGCCTTCCCGGAGCCAAACATCTCCTCGAAGACGTCCTTCGCGATCTTCGAGCTGATCGTGCCCTTGTCGATCAGCGCGATGAGAGCCGCGAGGTGCTCGGGCGGAGTCCGTATCGCGGCGATGTCCGTACCGGTCTCATTCAGAAGGCGCGAAACCTCGGACTGCATCCAGTTGGCGACCGCTTTCGCGGACTTCGCGGCATCGCCCCCGAGGGCGCTCACGGCCCTCTCGAAATACGCGGCGAACTCGCGGGACTGGATCATCACGGTGGCGTCGTACTGGCTCAGACCGAGTTCGGAGAGGAAGCGGGCGCGCTTCGCGTCGGGGAGTTCGGGCATCTCGCGACGCACGGCCTCGACTTGCTCCTCGGAGACGTCGAGCGGCATGAGGTCGGGCTCGGGGAAGTAGCGATAGTCGTCCGCCTCCTCCTTCGAGCGCATCACCGACGTGCGGCTCTCGCTCTCGAGCCAGCGGCGCGTCTCGTGCGAGGTGGGCTCGCCCTGCTCGAGCGCGCGCGTGTGGCGCTCGATCTCGTAGCCGACGGCCTGATGCACGACGCGGAAGGACGCGAGGTTCTTGATCTCCGCGAGTTCGGTGCGCTTGCCGGTCTCGGGGTCGCGCGCGTTGACGGTGGGCTCGCAACGCATGGAGCCCTCCTCCATGTTGCCATCACAGACCTCGACGTAGCGGAGGATCTGCTGCAGTTTCTGGAGGTAGGCGCGGCACTCGTCGGCCGAGGAGAGGTCCGGCTCGGAGACGATCTCCATGAGCGGCACGCCGCAGCGGTTGAAGTCGATGCGGCTCTCGCCCGCGCCGGTGTGGAGGTTCTTGCCGGTGTCCTCCTCGAGGTGCACGCGCCGGATGCGGATGCGCTTCGGGCCGGAGTCGGTGTCGATCTCCACGTAGCCCTCGACGCAGAGCGGGAGTTCGTACTGGCTGATCTGGTAGTTCTTCGCGAGGTCGGGGTAGAAGTAGTTCTTCCGCGCGAACACGCTGTGCGGGGCGATGGCGCAGTTGAGCGCGAGCCCGGTGCGGATGACCATCTCGACGGCCTTCCGGTTCGGGACGGGGAGCACGCCCGGATGGGCAAGGCACACCGGGCACACCTGAGTATTGGGGCTCGCGCCGAACTTGGTGGAGCAGCCGCAGAACATCTTGCTCTCGGTCAGAAGCTGCGCGTGGACCTCGAGCCCGACGATGGGTTGGGTAGCCATACCGCATATCACCTCGAAAGCACGTCCGGCCGCTACTTGCGCCGGCCGCGCGCGATGAAGAGCACCGCGACAATCACGACGACAAGCAGCAGAACGAACGCGATGCCGGCGCCGAGCACCATCAGGATGGACCAGGACATCTCCGGCTTCCTTCCCCGGACGCCTGTCTAGGCATGGACGTCCGCAATCCTCGTATGCCAGTCGGTCGCGCGTTGGTAGGCGTCGGCGGCGCGGAGAAGCGTCGCCTCGTCGAAGGATCTCCCGATCATCTGGAGGCCGATCGGGAGCCCCTCCGCGTAGCCGCAGGGGATGGACAGGCCCGGGAGCCCGCAGAGGTTCACGGGGATGGTGCAGACGTCCGCGAGATACATCGCGACCGGATCGTCCACGAGTTCGCCGAGCCGGAACGCGGTGCAAGGCGAAGTCGGTGAGAGCAGCACGTCGCACTCCGCGAAGGCGGCGTCGAAGTCGGCCTTCATGAGCGTGCGGACCTTCTGGGCCTTCAGGTAGTAGGCGTCGTAGTAACCCGCCGCCAGCGCGTAGGTCCCTGTGACGATGCGGCGCTTCACCTCGGCGCCGAAGCCCTCGGCGCGGGTCCGCGCGTACATCTCGACCGGGTCCGCTACCTTCGAGCTGGTCCGGC
>CAZCER010000009.1:0-18911 GCA_964497385.1 uncultured Armatimonadia bacterium
CTACGTAGTCGCCAGTTCCACACCCTTCTCGAGGGCGGCGATGTTCGCGGGGGCGAACTTCGCGCGGCGCTCGCCCAGAAGGTCGGGCATGGCCTCGATCAGCCACTCCATGGGGAGTTGGGGCTCGATCGCGGTTAGGGCGCCGAGGGCGATCATGTTCGCGGCGCGCACCTCGCCAAGGTCTTCCGCTGCCCGGGTCGCGGGGACCCCGATGACCGTGACGCCGTCCGGCGTGTGGCGGGCGATGAGGTCCTCGGCGACCAGCGTGGTGTTGTAGACCACCTTGCCGCCCGGCTGGACGAGCGGCAGGATGCGTTCCACGGAGAGGTCGCAGAGGAAGATGGCGTCCGAGGGCTCGTCGGCCATCATGGAGCCGATGGGGTCGTCGGAGACCACGACCAAAGCGTTCGAACTCCCGCCCCGCACTTCGGGGCTGTAGATCGGGGTGTTCGTGACGTGTTTGCCGTGGCGGATGCCCGTGAGAGCAATGAGTTGGCCGACCGTGAGCGCGCCCTGTCCGCCCGCGGCGGCGATGGTGATCTCAAGATGCATCGCGCGCGCCCCCTTCCCCGTCGGAGCCGGGCAGGTCGCGGATCTCGCCGACAGGGTAGTAGTCGGCCATCGGGCCCTCGAGGTGGGCAAGCGCCTCGATCGGGGTCATCCCCCACCACGTGGGGCAGGACGAGAGCACCTCGACCATGCCGAACCCGTGGTGCTTCACCTGGGCCTCGAACGCTTTGCGGAGGCAGCGTTTGGCCTCGCGGACGTGTTTCGGCGAGCCCATGCAGGCGCGGGCGAGGTAGGTCGGGCCCTCGAGTTGACCGAGCATCTCGACCATCTTGACCGGATAGCCGCAGTGCTTGGGGTCGCGGCCGAGCTGGGCCGTGGAGGCCTTCTGGCCGGGGAGGGTCGTCGGCGCCATCTGGCCCTGCGTCATGCCGAAGACGGCGTTGTTCACGAAGACGACGGTGATCGCTTCGTTTCGAGCGGCGGCGTGGACGATCTCGCCCATGCCGATCGAGGCGAGGTCGCCGTCTCCCTGGTAGGTGAAGACGACGTTCTCGGGCAGGACGCGCTTCACGCCCGTGGCGACGGCCGGCGCGCGGCCGTGGGCGGCCTCGATCATGTCGACGTCGAAGTAGTCATAGGCGTAGACGGAGCAGCCGACGGGGCAGACCCCGACCGTGCGGTCACGGCAATCCAGTTCATCGATGGCCTCCGCGACCAGACGGTGCAGGATCCCGTGCGTGCAGCCGGGGCAGTAGTGCATGAGTCTGGGATCGAGCGTTCGCGGCGGCTGGAAGGTGATGACGGCCTCGCTCATCGCGCGCCCCCTTTCGACGGATCCACGAACTCGAGAACGCGCCGGACCACATCGCCCACAGTGGGGATGTTCCCGCCGGTCCGTCCCTCGAATTGCACCGGGGCCCGACCCTCGACCGCCAGCCGCACGTCCTCGACCATCTGCCCCATGTTCATCTCGACCGAGAGGACGAGCTTCTTCCCCTCGGCGAGTTCGCGGATGCGGGCTTGTGGGAACGGGCGGACGGTGATCGGGCGGAGGAGTCCGGCGCGCACTCCCTGATCGCGGAGCTTCCCGACGGCGGTCTGGCAGACGCGCGCGGAAGTGCCGAAGGCGACGAGCAGCGCGTCCGCCTCCTCGGTCCGATGTTCCTCCCAGCGGAGAACGGCTTTGGCGGCCTCCTCATAGCGGGCGTCCTGGCGGTGGTTGATCTCCTCTAGGTCGTCCGGCGCCGAGTAGAGGGAGTTGACGATGTTCTTGGCGCGGCCCTTCGCTCCGGTCGTGGCCCAGGGCTTCGCGATCGGCGGCGGAGGGGAGTCCGCGCGTGGGCGCATGGACTCCATCATCTGTCCGAGGACGGCGTCCGCGAGCACGATGACGGGAGCGCGAGCGAGGTCGGCGACGTCGAACGCCCACCCGACGAAGTCGTAGATCTCCTGAACCGACCAGGGGGCGATGGTGATGATCCGGACGTCGCCGTGACCCATCCGGACGGCCTGCCAGTAGTCGGACTGGGCGGCGGCGATGTTTCCCAGGCCGGGCCCGCCTCGACTCATGTTGACGATGACGCAGGGGAGTTCGGAGCCGTAGAGGTACGAGATGCCCTCGGTCATGAGCGAGATGCCGGGGCTTGAACTCGTGGTCATCACGCGGGCCCCGGCGGCGGAGGCCCCGTAGACCATGTTGATCGAGGCGAGTTCGGACTCGCCCTGGAGGAACACCCCGCCCACCTCCGGCAGGCGGCGCGACATATGCTCCGGGATCTGATTCTGGGGGGTGATGGGGTAGCCGAAGAAGAAGCGGCAGCCCGCCCAGATGGCGCCCTCGCAGACGGCCTCGTTCCCCTTGACCAGGATCGGGTCGCCGTACTGGCCCTTGCCAGGCTCGATCATGACGGCGTCTCCTCCTTCGCGGGTGGTTTCTTGGCTCCCGCGGCGCGAGTGCGCTCCACGCGCTCGATCGCGACATGGGGGCACATGAGCGCGCAGGTGGCGCAGCCGATGCAGCCGTCCGGGTCGAATTGCTCGACCGGATTCAGGCCGTCGCGGTTGAAGTGGGAGGCAAGCCGCAGAACATGCTTCGGGCAGAGTGCGACGCACAGCCCGCACCCGCGGCACTTGTCCTCATTGACGATGATGCGGCTCAAAGAACCGGCTCCTTCCCCGTGACCTCAGCCATCCCCGCGTTCGGGTTCATGGCGTGCTTCCCCGTGCAGGGCGCGGTACCCTGTCTCAACACGACCGCGAGGCGCCTGCGGCGACGCCTCACGCGTTCTCCCATGGCAGTTTCATGCGCCTCTCGAGAGCCAACACCGGAAGACCTTCGATCCCGTGCGGCAGCGTGACCGCGATCTCGAGAGGGACGGCGGCGAAAAGCAGCGGCAGATTGAGCGCCTCCGCCATCTCGCGGGCCCAACCGACGCCGTCGGCGACGAGGTCGAGGTCGGTCTCCTCACGGAGGTGGGAGTTGCTGACGAGATGCGTGAGGCGAAGGCCGGTCCCGTTCGTGACGCTCGCGGCGAGTTCGCGGACGCCCCGCGGCGACGGGTCGCCTCGGCGGCGGTTCAGCACGAGAAGGACGCGCAGACGATCGCCCCGCAGGCGGTCGCGAACGGAGCCGAAGACGCGGACGCCCGGCGCGCCGCCTCCCGGATCGACGACGACGGTGCGCCGTCCGCGGCAGCCCTCCGCGAGCACGCTGCCGGTCGCGCCCGGCACGGCCGGGATGTCGATCGAGCCGGCGGCGTGGCTTAACGCGAGCACATCGACGCCGTCTACGGCGAGTTCCGCGGCGATGTCGCGAGGGCGGAAGTAGGGGGTGACAATGTCCAGATCGACGAGCGCGACGCGCTCTCCGGACTGGGCGAGCCGCAGCGCGAGGGCGATCGAGATCTCCGTCTTGCCTGCGCCGAACTCGCCCACGAGCACCGTGGTGGAGCGAGTCAGCGCGTCGATCACCGGAGGGCGTCCTCTCCGCGCGGTTCCAGGGGCCCGACCCAGAGGCTGTCGAAGTACTCCAACACCGGGTTCCCGCGGATGACCTTGCTGAGAGACGAGAGTTCGGAGTAGACGGTGACGAAGGCAAGGACGAGCACGAGCGCGATGCGGACGACGAGGCCCTCGACGGAGCCTGAGAGCAAGACGCACCAGGCCATCCCCGCGCTGGCTCCCAGCGCCAGGACGCCGGCGTCGCCGAGCATGGCGCGCCGGGTGAGGTCGAGCGGCGCGTAGATGAGGGCCGCCACCACGAGCGGGAGGATCATCGGACCGGCGGCGGGCACCAGGACAGGGACGACGACGGCGAGTCCCCACCACTTCACCGCGCGCCCGGGCCGCACGTCAAGGAGGTTCAGCACGGCGGCGGAGAGGGCGATGAGGAGGCCATTCACGACCGCTTCGCCCCACCCGAGGTGCGAGAGTTTCGCGCCTACATAGAGAGCGACCGCGCCGCCTAGGAGCGCCTTGGTCGCGCCGCGGGTGAGCCGTCCGCGGGTGAAGAACGCGCCGAAGTGTCCGAGGAAGCCGCGCACGGGTCGGGCGTCCGGGAAGAGGTCGTCAAGCACGCCGGCCGCGCACATGACGAGAATCAGGAGCCCGTGAAGGAAGAGCAGGCCGACGTCCGCGACGCCGAACCGGAAGACGACCAGCCCCACGAACCCGGCCGCGAGCGCGGACGCGACCACGGCGGCGCCGAGCGCGGTGACGATGCGGCGGCCCTCCAGGTTGCGCTGGACGATGCCCCACTCACGGAACTTGCGATACCCGAGCGAGACGCAGATCAGAGCGGCCACCACGCAGACCGTGAAGCTCCAGAGCGTCTGAGTGGTCGCCGCGGCGGAGGATGCCGTGTCAGCAGTCATGTCAGCTTCCGTCTCCCGTCCGATCGAGCAGACGCGACAAGCCGTGAGCGTCGATGAGCCTCGCGCCGAGGCGCAGTCGCACCAACCAACTGGAGGCCATGCCCGCGCGGTTGCGCTCCAGGAAGTCCAGAGCCCCGCGGGCCATGCCCACCACGACCACCGGATCCGCGCCGAGCGCGTCGGCGAGCAGGAGCGCGGCGTCCTCGCTCGTGCCGCGCGACACAAACGCCTGGTACGGTACGCCAAGCCGATCGAGTCGAACCGCGCCAGGGCACTCGCCCGATGGAGCGCCATGCACCACGAGCGCGGCTCCCGAGCGGAGGGCCGCGTCGGAGACCGAGTCCATGTCGCCTACGATCAGATCCGGCGCGTGACCGAACTGCAAAACGCAATCGGCCGCCCCGTCGACGGCGATCAAAGCGACGCGATCCTCGCCCAGGAACCTACGCGCGACAGCGGCGAAGTCCTCCCTGTAGCCGTCTCCCCGGATCACGACGATGCACGGTCCGCCCGCCAGACTCGGGAGTCCCGCGGGCGGCCGGATCGGCTCCGAGATGAGGTCCATCTCGTTGCGCGCGTGGTCCAGGGTGTTGTCGACAAAGGCGCGCAAGGTGGCGGTCAGTTCGTCGGGGCCGCACGGGTGGATCGCGGCGAGGTCCTCGGGTTTCACGCGGCGTCCACGGGCAAGCACGTGCGTGCCGCACAGCACCGCGTCGCCCTCGACGCGCACGATGTCGCCGTCGCGCACCGCGTTGATGAAGTCCTCACCCAGGCGATCGACGAGCGGGATTCCCGCCGAAGCAAGCACGGACGGACCGCGGTTCGGAAAACGCTCACTCAGGGAGTCGTCCGCGTCGAGCACGGCGGCGGCCCCGCTCGCGATGAGTTCCTGAGCGGCCACGGCGTCCAGGGAGGCGTGCGCGATGACCGCCACGTCCCCGGGTACGAGTCTGCGCACGAGCGCCTTCGTCCGGAGCCCCACTCGCGCGGGGCCCTCCACGCATAGCTCCAACTCTGCCTGCCTCCGCCGTCTAGGGTGACTGCTCGCCCGGGGGACGGGCGCTTGCCCATCTCTCCGCTGAGACAGGCTACACTACTCGCGCCAACGGGTCACCCTTCGCGGGCTTTCGCGCCCTCCTCGGCCAGCACCTTCGCGTGGCCCGCGACGCCCCGCTCCGAGACGTCGCCGCCGAGCATCCGAGCGAGTTCGCGTTCGCGCTCGGGGCCCTCGACAGGCTCCGCGCGGACGGTCGTCGGACCTGGCTCCGCGCTTTTGCGGACGGCGATCTGATGGTCCGCGAGGGCCGCGATCTGGGGCGAGTGCGTGACGCAGAGCACTTGGCACCCGCCCGCGCGGGCGAGAGCGAGGATCTCCCGGCCGACCGCCGCGCTCGTATGGCCGCCGATCCCCGCGTCGATCTCGTCGAAGACCACCGCGCCGACGGCGTCCTCGAGCGCGCAGACCGAACGCAACGCAAGCATCGTGCGGGAGATCTCGCCGCCGGACGCGATCTTCGCGAGCGGAAGGGCCGAGCGCCCCTCGGCGGGAGAGAGCAGAAGCTGCACCGCGTCGGCGCCCCGGGCCGTCATGGACGCGACGTCGGAAGCGACGTCGTGGGAGATCTCGAGTCGCGCCCCGGCCATGCCCAGGGGCTGCAGGCGTTCGGTCACGAGCCGGGCGAGCTTGTCCCCCGCCTTGCGCCGGAGCGCGGTGAGCTTCTCCGCGGCGGCGCGGAGGTCGCTCTCGACGGCGGCGATCCGGCTCTCGATGGCCGCGAGCCGCTCCTCGGCGTTCTGGTACTCCTCCACCTCGGCGGCGGCGCGGTCCCGATAGGCCAGGATCTCCTCGACCGAGTCGCCGTAGCGGCGCTTCAGATCGTGGAGGAGCGCCAGGCGGCTCTCGACGGCCTCCTGGCGGGCGGGGTCGAAATCGCGGCCCTCGGCGTAGCCCGCGAGCGCGTAGGAGGCCTCGTCGAGCGCGACGAGAGCGCCCTCCAGACTCTCGGCGAGCGGCGCGAGCGAGGCGTCGAGCCGTGCGAGGTCCTCCACGATCTTGGCGGCGGAGGCGGCGAGTTCGCGCGCGCCGCCGGGGTCATCGTCCGAGGAGAGCAGGGCGGAGGCGCGAGCGGTCTCCTCGATGAGGCGCTCGGAGTGCAGAAGCACGTCGCGCTCGGCGCGCAGGGCTTCGTCCTCGCCCGGTTCGAGCGCCGCGGCGTCGATCTCGCGGACCTCGTGGGCGAGAAGATCGCACCGTCGTCGCGCCTCGCGGTCATCGCCCGAAAGGCGTTCGCGGCGCTCGTGAAGGGCGCGGCGCTCGGCGTGCAGGGCGGCGAAGGCGTCGCGCGCGGCTGTCAGGTCCGCTCCGCCGAACGCGTCGACGAGATCGAGGTGCCGGGCGGGGCGAAGAAGCATCTGGTGGTCATGCTGCCCGTGGAAGTCCACGAGGAGCGAGCCGACCCGACGAAGCATCGCGACGGTCGCGGGGCGGCCGTTGATGCGGCACGAACTCCCAGCCGAGCGCGAGAGGCTCCGGGACAGCACGACGAGATCGCCCTCGGCCTCCACGTCCATGTCGGCCAACTCCGAGGCTACGGCGGGGCTGTTCACGGCGCGGAACTCGGCCGCGACGTAGGCGGAGTCGCGCCCCTCCGCGATGTGGGCGAGATCGGCGCGTCCGCCGAGAGCGAGCTGCAGGGCGCCGACGAGGATCGACTTGCCGGCCCCGGTCTCTCCGGTGAGCACGGTGAAGCCGGGCTCCAGCGCGATGGTCAGCGAGTCCACCAGAGCGTAGTTCTCGACTCGGAGTGAGACGAGCACGGCGGGCCTCCACCCAAATGGCGCGCTAGATGAGCGCGCCCCAGTGAAGCTTCTGTCGGAGTCTGTCGATGAACACGCTGCCGTCGAGGGTCACCAGGCGCAGCCGGTGGTCGCTTCGCTTCACGGTGAGCGCCGAACCGACGCCCACGAGGGCGACGTTCTGGCCGTCGACCGTCACGGTGGCGCCCTCCTCGCTCACGCGGAATCCCCCCACAACCTCGATCTCGACGCGCCACGACGGATCGACGACGAGCGGGCGGATGTTCAAAGTGTGCAGGACCATCGGGGTGATGATGAGGCACTCGACTCCCGGATGGACGACGGGGCCGCCGGCGGCGAGCGAGTAGCCGGTCGAGCCCGTCGGGGTGGCGACCAGGACTCCGTCGCCCCGGTAAGCGCCGACAAGCTTGTCATCGACGCGCACGTCGCAGACGAGGAGCCCTCCGACCAGGCCTCGGTGGAGGACGACGTCGTTGAGCGCCAGCCATTCCTCGGTCCGAGCGCCGTCGCCGTGTCGCAGCGAGGCGGTGAGCATCATGCGCTCTTGAACGACAAAGTCCCCCTCGACGATGCGCGGGAGCTGGCTCAGGAGGAGGCTCTCGTTGGTCTCCGTCAGGAAGCCGAATCCGCCGACGTAGATCCCGAGCACGGGCGTTCCATACGGTGCGGCGAGGCGCGCGCTACGCAGAAAGGTGCCGTCTCCGCCGAGCACGAGGACGAGGTCGGAGCGGGCAAGACTGTGCTCGTCGGCGAGCGCGAGGTTGCCGCCGATGGTCCGGCCGACTTCCTCCGTGACGGCGATCTCGACGCCGAGCGGAGCGAGCGCGTCGACGATGTCGCGAGCGGTCCGGGCCGCGCTCTCCTTGTGAAGAGCGACAACCAGCCCGACGCGCCGGATGGGGCCGCTAGACATCGCCTTCCCCTTGCAGGCGCGCGAGGTTCGCTCTGGCCTCGGTGCACTCCGGGTCGATCCGCACGGCGCGAGCGTACTCCACGCGGGCGTCGTCGGCGCGCCCCAGCGCCTCGTAGGCGACGCCGAGGTTGTTGTGCGCGGCGGCGCTCTCCGGGTCGAGGGCGGTCGCGCGCTCAAGCTTGACGACGGCGGGCTCCACACGGTCGGCGCGGAGCAGCAGGACGGCGATGCGGACGAGGAGTGCGGGGTCTTCCGAACCGAGTCCCTCGAGGGCCGGAAGCACGGCGGCCGGAGGGATGTAGGCGGGTCGCGCGGCGGCTTCGGCGACGTACTGCTTCATGGCTTCAAGGCCGGCCCTTCCCGCGGCCGCCTCGGTCTCCAGGCGGGGCAGCGCGTCCTCCTCGCCGCCCAGCGCTTCGAGAACGCCCCGTGCGACGGTCTGCTCGGGATCGAGGTCCAGGGCCGCACGGGCGCAGGCCTCCGCGCGCGCCTGGTCGCCTCTGCGGGCCGCGAGCCAGGCGAGTCGCGCGTGAACGCGGGCCTGGTCGTCCGCGGTCCACGCCGTCGTGAACTCCGGCCGCACGAGCGCGGCGGCGAGGGCGTCCTCCATGTCCTCCCAGCGCTCCAGATCCTGCAGCGCTTCGGCGTACCCGGCGAGGCCGGTCGCCGTGAGATAGGGGCGCAGCATGGGGTCCTCAAACCGCGCGGCCGCAAGCCGCGCTTCGCCCACTCGGGCGAGGGCCACCGCGAAAGCCTCTCGAGTCGCCGCGGGGACGGGGCCCTCGCTTTCGAGAGCGGTCATCTCCTCGACGGCGGCCGGCGCATCGCCTGAGAGCGCGCGGAGGCGCGCCACGAGCGCACGAGGTCCGAGGTCGCGCGGACGAGGCCCGGCGGCGGCGACGGCTTCCTCGAGAGCCTCGTCATAGCGTCCGACGGCCTCGAGCACCAGGGCCAAGGCGGTGCGCGCGGCGGCGTCCTCCGGATGGGTCTCGAGTCGTTCGCGCCACACGGATTCGGCCTCGCGGAAGCGTCCGCTGTCCAGGTAGAGCGAGGCGAGGTTCTGACGGGCCTCGAAGTAGTCGGGGTTGTAGTGGAGGGCCTGTCGGAACTCGATGACGGCGGGGTCGACGCTCCGCTTCCGGAGAAGCGCGAGCCCCAGGTTGTTGCGGGCGACGGCGTTGTCCGGGTGCGCGGTCACGACGGCCTGCAGCACGGTCCAGGCGTCGTCGACGCGCTCGGCGCGGAGGAGGGCGGTCCCGAGCCAGGCTCCGATGAGTTCGTCGTCGGGGCGCTCGCGCGAGCAGGAGGTGAAGAGCGCGACCGCCTCGTCGTACCGCCCGTCCTGGTAGGCTCGGCGCCCGTCGTTGAAGTCCTCGAGCAGGTCGCCGCGCGCGTGCGGTACGTATAGCAGCAACCCGACGAGAAGCCAGGTCATGCGCATAGATCGGGCACCTTTCCCCGCCCTCACGGCGAGTCCTAAGCTGGGGCGATTATAGCGCACCAGGGCGGGAGGGGGCAGGTTCTTCACGGACGGGACGCGGCTTGCGTTCGCGGCGCCGTCCGCGTGGGAGTCTGGGCGGAAAGGGGTATCCTGTAGACGTTGGAAGATACCGCGCGCATCCAACCGCCGCGCAGCGAGGAGGCTCCCGGAGCATGCGCCGCACAACGCAGCACGCCGCACGAAGACGTTCGGGAGGCCCCCGGTGGCGGGGAGCCGTGATTGGGGCCCTCTGCGTCTGCACGGCTCTCGCGGTCCTCGTTCTCACCGGCGTCGGGCTCCTCGCGCGCGGCTTGCGAAGCGACCGGATCGCCGAGGGCGTGACGGCCGCCGGAGTCAGCCTGGGCGGGCTCACGGTCCCCGAAGCGGTTGAGGCCTTGGAACAGGCGGCCGCGACGATCCAGAGCGAGACCGTGACGCTTGAGTACGGCGAGGACGAGTGGACGGCCACGCGCGCGGAGCTGGGAGTTCGCGTCGACGCCCAGGCCACCGCGGCGGCGGCGCTGGAGGTCGGCCATACGGGGAGCCCCTTGGGGGCGTGGCGCGAGCGCCGAGAGGCCAAGGCTCGCGGGGTGGAGGTGGCGCTCCGGACCGACGTCGACGAGGAACTCCTGCACGAGACGCTCGCGAAGCTCGCGGGCGCGATCGAGCGCAAGCCCGAGCCGGCGGAGGTCTCTTTCGACCGCGCCACCCACGCCATCTCGGTCTCGAAGGACGTCGTGGGGCGCGAACTCGACGTCGACGCGACCCGCGAGGCCCTGACGAGCGCGATGGACGACCTCTCCCGGTCGGTGATCCCAATCCAGCTCCGCGAGTCGCGCACGGATCCCACCTATGAGGACCTGCGGCACATCAACTGCGTGTTGGGGTCCTTCACCACGAAGTACTCGATGGGCGAGGCGAGTCGCGCGAGCAACATCGCGCTCGCGGCCTCCATGCTCGATCGGGTCTTCATGCGGCCGGGCGAGCAGATCTCCTACAACACCGTCGTCGGCGAGCGGACCGCGGAGCGGGGCTACAAGATGGCTCACGTCTACGCGGAGGGCGAGGTGCGCGACGGCCTGGGCGGCGGGATCTGCCAGGTCTCGACCACGCTCTACAACGCCGCTCTGCTCTCCGGCCTCAGCATCGTGCGCCGCAGCCCGCACATGATGCCCGTCGCCTATGTGGACACCGGCCGCGACGCGACCGTCGACTACGCCACGGGGATCGACCTGATCCTCCGCAACGACCTGCCGCACACGGTTCAGCTTCTCACCTTCGCCGGCGATGGGACGCTCACGTGCCTCTTCCTCGGCTCCTCCGAGGACAAACCGGAGAAGGTTGCGATCGAGCGCACCGGCGTGAGCGTGACGGAGTTCGAGACCGTCGAGCAACTGGACGAAGACGCGGAGCCCGGTTCGCGCGTTGAGAAGCAGCAGGGCCGGCGGCGCTTCACCGCGACCGTCTGGCGGGTCATCAAGCGGCCGGGCCAGGAGGAGAAGCGGGAGTGCCTCTCGTCCGACGTCTACGCGGGCCGCAACCAGATTGTGATCGTCGGGCCCGAGGCCCCGGAAGCCGAGTCGACGGAGACTCCGGCCCCCGACGCCGCTTCGGACGCCCCCGCCGAGACGGGCTCCGACGTCGGGGAGCCGCCGCCCGGAGACGCCGCGGCGGATCCTCCCGACTTGGGGCCGCCGCCCGAGGAAGGCGTGTAGGCCGGCGTCACTGGCGCTTGGGGCGGATCTTGCGCTTTCGGGTTGGGGGTTCGTCGCTCGGGCCGTCGTCGTTAGCGGCTTGCCGCGGCGCGATCGGGTTGCCTGAGCGAAGATCCTCGCGCGTGTCCGCGGACTTCACGAGGTCCTCCGGTGGCGGAGCGGGCGGAAGCGTCCAGAACGGAGCGCTCTCGGAGGGCGACGGCCCGCGGCCCCCGCGGTCGCGGCTGAAGTACTCCATTTCGACTCGGGCCTGGCGTCGGCGGGCGGCCCGCTCTTGGTTGCGCTCCTCTTCGGTCCGCGTGTCCCATGCGAGGAGTTCCTCGGCGGTCATCTTCGGGTCTTTGCCGTGGAGCATCCGGTACTGATGCCACCACCAGAGGAACGCAAGCAGGCAGAGGACGACCACGCCGCAGGCCGAGGTCTCGATGAAGTGCGCCGTCAGGTAGTCGAGAACGGTTAGGACGACGGATTCCACGGCCGCATCACTCCCGGAGGCCCTTCACGGGCAGGAAGCGTCCCTTGGCGGTCGCGACGGTGACGCCCTCGCTGTCGACCCCGTCGGCGGTCATCTCGATTAGCCGAGCGCTCTCCTTCTCGATGCGCGCCGTGACGGTGAGCGTTCTCCCGACCCGAAGGGGCGCGCGGTACCGCACGGTGAGTTCCGCGGTGGCGAACGGGAGGCCCTTGGCCCACAGCCAGCGGGCCATCACCTCGTCGAGGGCGGTGGAGATCAGGCCTCCGTGGACAATGTCGTCATAGCCTTGGTGCTCGGGTCTTGGATGGAACACCCCCACGTAAGCGTCGCCCTCTTCGTGGAACGCCATCTTCAGCCCGATGGAGTTGTTGGGGCCGCAGGCGAAGCACATTCCCTGCGTCGCTTCAAGCATGTCAGGCGCCTCCGCTCATCGCGCGGCGAACCAGTCGCGTACGTATTCCGCCGCCTCGTCCATCGGCCTCCGCGCGACAGCGCAGTCGGGGAGCGCGTCGAGGAATCGCTTGCCGTAGCGCTTGCGGACGATGCGCGGGTCAAGGATCGCGACGCAGCCTCGGTCGGTGCGCGTGCGGATGAGGCGCCCGAACGCCTGGCGGAACGTCACGATCGCCTTGGGGATGTAGTAGTCCTCCATGGGGTTCCCGCCGCGCCGCGCCACCCGCTCGCAGCGCGACTCGATGATCGGGTCGGTCGGCACCGCGAACGGCAGGCGCGTCAGCACCACGCACTGGAGCGACTCCCCCGGCACGTCCACGCCCTCGAAGAAGGTGCGCGTGGCGAAGAGCACCGAGTCCACGTCCTCGGCGAACACGTCCTTGAGCCTCCCCGTCGACGCGGCCCGGGTCTGGCAGTACACCGGCAGGCCCGCCGCGCGGAGCGCGGGGAGGCAGGCCTCGTGGACGGCCTCGAGATGCTGGCGGGAGGTGAACAACACGAGCGCGCGGCCGCGGCTCGCGAGAACCACGGCGGTGACGGCTCGGGCGATCTCGCCGAGCCAGTCCTCATCCCTGGGGTCCGGCATGTCGGTCGGGACGACGGCCATCGCCTGGCGCCGAAAGTCGAACTCCGAAGGGTAGGTCACGCAGCGCAGGCGCTCACTGACCTCCGCGAGGCCCAGGCGGTCCACGAAGTAGCGCATCGCGCCGTCGACGGACAATGTGGCCGAGGTCAACACCACGGTGCGGTTTGGTTGGAAGGCGCCCTTGGCCAGGTACGGTCCGATGTCGATCGGGGCCGCGTGAAGGATCGCCGCGCCGCGTGACCGTTCGGTGTAGAAGACGCGATCGCCCCAGTCGAGGTAGACGAGGCGCTGGGCCGTATCCGCCCAGTCCGCGAGCGCGTCGGCTCCGAGGCGGAGTTCGCGGAGAACTTGGGCGAGACGTTCCGCCTGCGCCGACGGATCCACGGCGTCCTCCAGCGCTTCGGCCAGCAGGTCGAGGGCGGAGCCGAGGGCCCGGAGATCCTCGCAGAGGCCGTCGGTCGCGTCACGGAGCGCCTTCCCCTGCGCGCCGGCGAAGCTCTCCTCGGCAAGCCGCACGCGCGGCGTCGCTCCGTTCGGGTCCAGGGCCTTCACCAAGGACTCGCAGCGCGCCTGGAGGATGCGGGTCTCGTCGAAGAGCTGAGCGGCGCGCTCGTCGGCCTCCGCCCAGAGCCCCTCACAGCCTTCGGGCGGGGGCACGCACGACTCGATCAGCGCGCGGGCCAAGTCGAGGGCGCCAGGCTCGTGGTCGGTATGGCGGACGCGCAGGAGCAGGCGCTCGAGTTCGGGGCCGGAGAGGCTCGCGCCGTAGTGCTCGGTGGCGATGTCCTCGAGGGTGTGGGCTTCGTCGAACACGATCCGCTGGAAGTCGGGCAGCGATCCGGCTTCGCGGCCCGCGAAGTACAGCGCGTGGTTGATGACGGCGATGTCGGAGGCTTGGGCTCGGGCGCGCAGACGCACCAGCGCGCAGCCGCGCCGGTCGGGGCAGGCGAGTTGCGAGCAGGAGTCGGCCTCCGCGGTGAGCTTGCGGAGCCACTGGCCCGTGGGGGACAGCTCATCGCACGGGAACTCGCTCAGGTCGAGGGTCTCCGAGCGCACGGCCCAGCTCACGATGGGCAGGCGCGCGGCGTGGTCCTCGGCGAGGACGGTTCCGCGGGCCCCCGAGTAGGCTTCCCAGAGCTTCCGGCAGCAGAGGTAGTTGGCGCGCCCTTTGATGGGCTCCACGCGCACCTGCCGCCCTAACGCGCGCAATAGAAGGGGCGCGTCGTGCTCGGTGAGCTGGTCCTGGAGCGCTTTCGTCGCGGTCGAGACTATGGCTCGCTCCCCGGTCTCCAGAACGTGAAGCACGAGGGGCGTGAGGTAGGCGAGCGACTTGCCGACTCCGGTTCCGGCCTCGACCATGAGCACCTCATCGTCGCGGATCGAGGCCCCCACGTCGAGACACCTCGCCAACTGACGCGGGCGGGATTCGTAGCCCGGCAAGACCTTCGCGAGGGCGCCATTCGCACCGAGCACGGCGCTGACGCTCTCATCGGTGAGCCGAACGCCCTCGACCGGCCTCTGCGGGCGGGTGGGGCGCTGATGCGTGAGCAGCAGTTCGTGAAGGTCCCCGCGCGGACGGCCCGAGGCGCGCGTGGCCTCGACGACCGCGGCGAACGCCGGGGCGCGCGGCCAGCCGAGCGAGTCGCCGAGCCGCCCGCACTCCTCGATGAGTTCGGGCGGGAGGTCGTGCGCGAAAGCGTCGACGAGGCCGGGGAAGCACTCCGCGAGGGTTGCGCTGAGCGCGTCGGGACGCCGCGACGACGGAGCCGGCGCCCCGAGGACGGTGGCCAGCGCCGACAGGGACGCCTCCCCCATGCGAGGGAAGACCACGCCCAGCGAAGGCGCGATGTCGTAGACCCGAGCGCCGGGGGCCACGCGCGCGAGCGAGGCGGCGAGGGTCGCGAGCGCGTCGGCGGGGACATCGAATGTGTAGACGGTGGCGTCGGGCGGGAGGTCACCCAGAAGTTCGTCCACGGCGGTCGCCGGATCGAGCCCGCGAGGGAGCGCCTTCCGGGGGACGAGAAGCCGACGCAGAACCGCGTCCGGAGGGGCGGCGGAGACGCGAAGCAGCGCTTCGCGCGCGCCGTGTGGGGACGTGATTCCGAACATGAGGGGCTCATGGCCCGAGCCAACCTCAATGAACTCGCCGCACAGAAAGGCCTCGAACATGGGCCTATCTATCGACGGCGCCCGGCGAATCCTCCCGAACGGGCGGGAGGAGCCGGACTAGTCCTCGGGGGCCTCGTCCAGGTGCTCGGTGAAGCCCCGCAGGTGGCGGACGATGCCGGGCACGTCCCACTCGTCCTCGCGAAGGTCCTCTTCCTCCAGGTCCTCGGCCGGTCCGGCGTCGGAGAGGAGTTCGATGTGCTTCGCTTTGACGATGGTGATGTGCTCCTTGGTGCCGCCGCGAGTGCGGTAGCTCTCCTTGTTCAGCGTCCCGATGACGAGCATCCGAGTGCCCACGCGAACGTACTCGGCCGTCCAGTCGGCAAGGGGGCCCCAGGCGTCGATGAGGAAGAGGTCCGAGACCGCCACTCCGTCGGGGCGAACAAACGGGCGCTCCACCTCGAAGGAGAACTCGGCCTTCATCTGATCCTCCGCCTTACGGCGGATCGCCGGGGTTTTGGTGGAAATGCCTGTCAGGAGCACGAAGTTGAAGTCGGCCACACCTTACCGCCTCTCGGTTGCCCGCCACTGGGCGCCACGGGCTCATAGGGCTGCGGGCGGCGCCAAGCTCCACACTATCGCATTGATATGGACGCGGCCTTCCGTTTGTTGTTCAGACCGTTTCCAAATCATCGTGCGGCTGCCCGCTGCGTCCTAAGTGCCCTGTTCCGGCGCGCAGCGTTTCACCCTAATCGGAAACTTGTGAGGCCGGTCTGGTTTCGGCATGATGGCACGGTTTCGTACACTTGCAGGCAGGCGCGTCCTGAATCCGCTCTGGACGGAGGCCAACTATGACGATTCGCCCGCTCGAGGCTGACGATCTCGAGCCTCTGCACGCTCTCTATGCCTCACTTTCGGCAAGGATCCCACATCAGCCGGCCGTTGGCTTCGAGCAGTTCGCAAACGACCTCACGGCCTTCAGCACCCCGCGCGCCGCCGGGGGCTGGGTGGAGGCGACGCACCGGAACTGGGTTGCGGTCGATGCGCGCGGCCCCGCGGCCCTCGCTCTGTGCGGAGTGCGCGAGCCCGGCGAGGACGGCAACCGGTTGGAGGGCGTGGTCCGCTTCGCCTTCGCGGCCGAGCGCTCCGAGGAGGCGTTCCGCGGACTCCTGCGGGAGTGCGTCCATGAACTCGAGTCCGCCGGCGCGGCGGTGATCGAAGCGCTTCCGTACCATTATGGACCGCGCTTCCACAACACCGGCTGCGCCATGCTGACCTCGGTGTGGCCCTGGCTCGGGCACTGGTTGGCGGGGGAGGGGACTGAGGCGGCGAGCGGGGAGATCGCGATGCGCAAGCCGCTCCGCGAGCGACCGGAGGAACTCCCGCTGCCCGCCGGGTGCGCGCTGGAGGCGCTCGACGGGGGGGAGTACGACACGGAGTTCTCGTGGCGGAGGCACGCGTTCGTTGACGGCGCGATGGCCGGGCAGTGCGAATGCCACTTCGCGGAGTGTTATGTTCGAGGCGCTGGGCGAAAGACGTTGTACACCCGATGGCTCGGCGTCGAGGAGGCGTACCGGGGGCTTGGGCTCGGGCGCGCGCTCCTGCGGGCCGCCCAGGTCGCCGCCTGGGACGCGGGAGCCGAGGCGGTGACGCTCACGACGCGGGACGTCAACTTCCGCGCCCAGTCGCTCTACCTGTCGGAGGGGTACGGCACGACGGATTGGATGTGGCGTTTCCGGCGACCGGACTGAGAGGTCACGGCGCGGCCCGAATGTCAGGAGGAACCCGTACGGGTCGCCCTAACATGCATAGCCTTCAAACGCACGGGCCGGGCCGGTGTCCGGCCGTGAGGAACCTGCAATGGACGATCTACTCAGTTCTCTCAACCCACGGCAGCGCGAGGCGGTTACGCACGGCGACGGATCGCTCCTGATCTTCGCGGGCGCGGGAACCGGCAAGACGCGCGTGCTCACCCACCGCATCGCGCATCTCATCCGCGAGCGCGGGGTGAGCCCCGGCGCGATTCTCGCCGTGACCTTCACCAACAAGGCGGCGGGCGAGATGCGCGAGCGGGTGGAGCGTCTGCTCGGCGGGAGTCGGGTCACGATGTGGATCGGGACGTTCCACGCCATGTGCGTTCGGGTTCTCCGCAGCCATGGCGAGGCGGTCGGCGTTTCGCGCGACTTCTCGATCTACGATTCGAGCGACCAAGAAGCCCTCATGAAGGAGGTCGCGGACAACCTTCTGCTCGACACGAAGGACCCGTCCTTCAAGCCGCGCGTGCTGCTCGCGGAGGTGTCGCGCTGCAAGAACGAGTTGCTCGGACCCAGGGAGTACGCGCGGACGGCCGCCGACGAGAAAGAGCGCGCCGTCGCGCAGGCTTACACCAACTACCAGGAACGCCTGAAGGACGCCCACGCGCTTGATTTCGACGATCTGATCATGCGGACGGTCGAGCTGCTCAGGACGCGTCCCGAGGTTCTCGACACCTACACGCGGCGGTTCACCCACGTGCTTGTGGACGAGTACCAGGACATCAACTACGCCCAGTACAGCTTCGTGAAGAGCATCGCCCAAGCCCACGGAAACATCACCGTGGTGGGCGACGACGATCAGTCCATCTATCGCTGGCGCGGGGCCGACGTCCGCCTGATTCTCCAGTTCGAGAAGGACTTCCCCGGCTGCCGCGTCGTGAAGCTCGAGCAGAACTACCGCTCGACGCAGAACATTCTCGACGCGGCGAACGCGGTGATTCGCCACAACCCGAGGCGGGCCGAGAAGCGCCTCTTCTCCGATCTCGGGGCGGGCGAGCCCATTACGGTGTACCGGGCGCTCTCGGAGCACGATGAGGCGCACTGGGTCGCGCGGTCGATTCTCCAGGCGAGGTCCGAGGGCGCGCAGCTCGGCGATCACGCGATCCTTTTTCGCACGAACGCTCAGTCGCGCGCGCTGGAGGAGGCCCTGATGCGCCAGGGCATCCCCTACCAGCTCATCGGCGGGCATCGGTTCTATGACCGCAAAGAGGTCAAAGACATCCTGGCCTACCTGAAGGTCATCCGAAATCCATTCGACGCCGTGTCCCTGTTGCGGATCATCAACACCCCTACGCGCGGGATCGGGCCGAAGGCGGTCGAGCGCATCCGCGAGATCGCGGAGCGCCAGAGGACCCCGATGCTCGCTGTGGTGCTGCAGGCCGAGGAGCATCGGGCCGAACTGGGGCGCAGCGCCGCGGCGATCGCGCGGTTCGGGGCGGCCATGGCCTCTCTGGTCACGGCCGCGCAGGACCTCGCGGCCTCCGAGGTGGTCCGCGCGGTGATCGAGCAATCCGGGTATGAGCGGGCGCTCGCGGAGGAGAAGTCGGCGGAGGCGGACGCGCGCATCGAGAACATCCGCGAACTCGTGAGCGACGCCGAGACCTTCGCCGAGTCCTCGGAGGATCCGTCGCTCGAGGCGTTCCTGGAGCACGTCGCGCTCGTTTCCGACGTCGACCAGATGGGCGACCCGGGCCAGCTCGTGACGCTCATGACGCTCCACGGCGCGAAGGGCCTGGAGTTCCCGCGGGTCTTCCTGGTGGGGATGGAGGAGTCGCTTTTCCCCCATGTGCGCTCTCTCTCCGACGAGCAGCAGATGGAGGAGGAGAGGCGGCTCTGCTATGTCGGCATGACCCGCGCCGAGCAGCGGCTCTTCCTGAGCCACGCGCAGACGCGCACGCAGTTCGGGGAGACGCGCTGCAACCCTCAGAGTCGCTTTCTCGCCGAGACGCCCATCGCGCTCCTGAAGCACGTGGGAGGATCGCCCTCCATGTCGTCCGTGCTCGATCGCGAGATGGTGGCTCTCCGCGAGCGACAGGGCGGGGGGCAGGGGCAACTCGACCTGATGTCGGTGCTGTCGCGCCACAGCCGCGCGCCGCAGCCTGAGCGGAGGCCGGAATCGCGGCCAGGCCCGAAGCCGGCGCATCGAGCGGCACGCGGAACGGCATGCCGG
>CAZCER010000010.1:0-18491 GCA_964497385.1 uncultured Armatimonadia bacterium
GGCCATCACCCACAGGGCGCCCCCGTCGCGAAGCGGGACCGTGGCGGTCGCGGTGCTCGAGGCGCGGTCGATGCGCATCCGGACGTTCTCCGCACCCTCCTCGGGTGTGAGACGCGCCATCGGGGTCATCTCCATCGCACGCACCTTGGGGATGCGCATCTCGGTGACGCGACCGTCTGCCTCTTGGAGCGCCAGAACGCCCGGCATCGTCACACCGCGCAGGGACTCGGGGTCCGCGTTCCGCACGCCTTCGACGAACGTGGCCAGGGCGACGCGTGGACCGTCACCGACCGGCAGGATCGCGTTCCTGAGGTCACCGAACCTGAGGCCGCAGAGAAGAGCGAGACCCATCGCCGCGACGACAGCGATCCCGGACAGGGCAAGCCTTCTGGCTCGCCCACTGAGTCTAGCCGGACGCTCAAGAGCCTCGAACATGGGGAGGACCCTCCTGGTGCGATTCTGCTACCACCTACTACAGAGGCCCCAGGCGCCGCGGGTGGGTGGGCCGAAGCGCGAGAGGCCGACGAGGATACGACAGCAGTAATGGGCATTGTGGGTTCCGGGGCCCGGCATTTCAGGGGCGGACCGGGCCGACGTGCCCCCCGGTACAGCCGCTGGCCATCCCCGCGCTGCCCGGCCCCCGCCGGCTGCGGGCTGCTAACCGACCCCCCGCGCGCGCTGCACATCGGCGAGGAAGGACAGCCGAGATTCGGCCCGAGCCGCCAAGCATGCCGCGATCGCCTGGCGAGCGCGGTCTCTGGCCTCGCTCTCCGTGGCTCCTCTGCCCACGCACCCGGGCATCGAGGGGCACTCCGCCACGAAGCCGCCCTCACTCAGGGCCCGCACCGTGATCAGTCTCTGCATGGTTCCGTTCCTCTCGAGGGGGCCGCTGCGCCGCGCCCCTGCGGCCGTGGCGGCCGGTCACTCGTAGTAGGACAGCGCCGTGACTTTCCAGGCGGTCCCGACGCGCTGCATCATCACCCAAAGCGTTCCGCCCGACCGGAGAGGTACCGTGGCCTCCGCCGTGCGGGCCGCAAAGTCGAAGTCCAGAGGCGCGTCCTCCGCGCCGTCAGCGGGCGCCAGCCGCTCGATGGGCGTCATCTCCATCCCTCGGACCCGCGGGAACTGCGCCCGGGCAATGCGGCCGGACTGCTGCTCCGTGAGCACCGCGCCTGGCGCCGTCACGCTCTCCAGCCGCGTAGGGTCGCCGTCGCGCATCGCCTGGACGAAGCCGGCCAGGACCGCCTGCGGGCCCGACGCGCCCCAGGGCCGCATCGCGAGAAGCCCCCCAACCTCATCGCCGAAGAAGCCCAGAGCCCCTATCAAAGCGACCCCGAGCAGGACGATGATCACGGTGCGGGCGATGCGCAGACGGACAGGCGAAGAGCCGGCCTCAGTTTCAACCATGGCTGAGTGCTCCCTGTTAGGACAGCGCGGGGAGACGGCGTTCCCGCCCTCCCCGCGCCAGCGCGCTCTGGTGTGCGGCGCCCCGAGACTACGGGAAGCCGGGGTGGTAGCTGGGCATCAGTGCCGCGGTGTCGTACTCCTGGATGATCTTCTCCGCCTTGTACCACTTGGCGTGGCCATCCACGAACCCGATGTTCGACCCGCCGTTGTGGCGTGCGTAGCTCATGTTGAACGTCCCACCCTCGGCGGCGCAGATGTCATCGCAAGTGGGTGAGTTGGCAAATGCGATGGCGCTCGCGATGCAGCAGCCGTCATTCTGGTTGGCGGAATCCGCAATCGCGATGGAGTTGGCGGGCTGCTCATAGGCCGCGAGGCTCCACGCGGGGCTCGCGGGGCTGTGGCTAACGCCGTCGGCGCCGAAGCGCCACATGTTGCGGCAGGGGCTCCAGACGCCCTTGGCGTAGCTGACCATGTTCGGGGTCCAGTCGGCGGGAGTGCTCCAGTAGGCGGCGGAGAGGACGCCGCTGGGGCACTTGCAGATCTGCTGGTTCTTCATATACGGCTGGATCAGGACGAACCAGCGGACCCACGGGAAGTTGTGGGCATTCGGGCTGCCTCCCGGGCAGGCCCAGTCGGGGGCCATCGGCATGGTCTCGTCATAGTCCTGGATGTACGCCTGAACCGCGGTGGTCATCTGTCGGGCGTTGGAGAGGCATGAGGTCTGGCGCGCCTTCTCGCGGGCCTTGGCGAACACCGGGAAGAGAATGGCGGCCAAGATGGCGATGATGGCAATGACGACAAGCAGTTCGATCAACGTGAAGCCGCGTCGCGTAAGCATTGCGTTCCCTCTCTCCAATCCACTCGGGGTCCTGAAGGAGCGATCGGAGCCGCTCCGACGCTCAGGCGGCTACCCGCCCGACTTGGCTTGGTTCATGGCCTCCTGCATGCCGCTCTTCTTGGTCATCTTCTGATCGGTTGTGCGCTGGTCGACGCTTCCACGCTCGACGGGCTCCGCTTGCTTGGCGCACCCGGCAAGGAGGCCGGATATGACCATTCCCGCGAGACCCAGAGCCGCTAGGACGGGAGTACGCATGACATGAGTATCCTTCCGTGTGTGTCCGGGCCAGGTCTGCTGCGCGGCGCCACGGCGGCCGACGGACCCGGTTCGAGCGCCTGAGAACGCGGAGCGCGCTTGGCCAGGGCGCGCTCCGCGAGTGCGGAAATGGTACGGGAGCGTGTGTGGTCGGAGCGTTATGCCGGGGACAATTGGGGGTTAACCCGGGTGGGTCCCAAAGTGGGACCGAGGAGTCGTTGCCGGCGCCCCGTGGGAGGGACTCCTGCAGTCGGGGAGTGCGAGTGCGCTCCCCGTCGCGATTCACACGTCGGCCTTCGCCACCGAGAGAGCCGCAGGTGCCGGGTTCTGCGAGCCGAATAGCGACTGCGAACGCAAACGGGGACTGGCCCCGGGAGCCGCGCGAAGGAGGAGGTACGCAGTTGAGTGACGCTGTGACGCCGGTCGAGCAGACTCTCTCGGACCGGAACCGACGCTTGGTGTTCTTCGCAAGCTGCATGTCGCTCGTCGCGACCGCGATGTGTTTCGCGATCCGCGGTGACATCCTGGGCGACCTGCGCTCGACCTTCCAGCTCACCGACGAGCAGACCGGTTGGGTTGGCGGCGCGTGGGCGTGGGGCTTCGCTGGCGCGATTCTGTTCGGCGGCCCGCTCTGCGACATCCTCAAGATGGGCCGCATTATGCTGCTTGCCTTCACCGCGCACGCGGCGGGCATCATCCTCACCATCGTGGCGCCGAACTTCGCGCTGTTGTTCGCCGCCACCCTGATCGTAGGCATCGGAAACGGCCTCGTGGAGGCGGCCATCAACCCGCTCGTGGCGACCATCTACCCAAGGGAGAAGGTCGCCAAGCTGAACTTCCTCCACGCCTGGTTTCCGGGGGGCATCGTCATCGGCGGGCTGATCGGATTCGGCATCAGTCAGTCGGGCATGGCGGGCGTCAACCTTGGAAGCCTCGCCCTCGTCCCGTGGCAAGTGAAGATGGCGACGATCCTCGTGCCGGTCTTGCTCTACGGCATTCTGTTCGTCGGCCGCAAGCTGCCCGAGACCGAGCGCGTCGCGACCGGGGTGTCGACCGGAGACATGTGGAAAGAGGCCATCCGGCCGTCCTTCCTTCTGCTGGTTCTCTGCATGATGATGACCGCGTCCACGGAACTCGGCCCGAACACCTGGATCTCGGACGTTATGAAGCGCACCATCCCCGGCGATTTCGCGGCCACCGGGGGCATCCTCATCCTGGTGTGGATCAACCTCGTCATGTGCATCGGGCGCTTCTTCGCGGGCCCGCTCGCGCACAAGATCTCCCCGATCGGCATCGTGCTGTGCTCGTCCGCGGTCGCGATCGTCGGTCTGCTGCTCACAAGCTTGGCGACCAGCATGCCGACCGCGTTTGGCGCAGCCTTCATCTTCGCACTGGGCGTCTGCTTCTTCTGGCCCACGATGCTCGGGATCACCTCCGAGCGCTTCCCGAAGGGCGGCGCGCTCCTTCTTGGGATCATGGGCGCGATGGGCAACGTTGGCGTGGCCCTCGCCACCCCGGGCATGGGCCGGATCATCGATATGACCGGCGAGCCCGCGCTGGCGCTGCGCTACACCGCGGCCCTGCCAGTCGTTCTCGTCGTCATGTTCGGCGCGATGTTCTTGCGCTTCCGCGCCCAGGGCGGCTACAAGCCCGTCATCCTCGGCGAAGAGGACGAGGCGGCGTAGTTCGGGCACAACCGTTGGGGACGGGCGGGCGCCGCTGAGATCGGCGCCCGCCCGTTTTGGTGTACCATGTCCGCATGTCCGAGCGCACGACCCGACGACGCAGGCTCACCCGCCGCGCCTTTCTTGCGGCGGCCGCGCTCGGTGTCGGGACCCCGGCCTACGCCCACGCGAACACCAAGTGGCCCGTGGTCGAGCGCATGGAGATCACCCTCCCGAGACTCCCGGCCGAAGCCGATGGACTGAAGATCGCGGCCCTCTCGGACACCCATGTGGGATGGTACCGCGATGGGGAGTCCGTGCGGAGGGCGGTGCGGCTCGCGAACGCCGAGAAGCCCGACATCGCCTGCTTCCTCGGCGACTACTGCCACCACCTCGACGGAGAGCCTCAGCGCGTCTTCGATGACGCCATCCTCCCATTCGCCGAACTCGACGCCCCGCTCGGTTCCTTCGCCGTGCCCGGAAACCATGACTACTGGGACGGGCTCGAGCAGGTGAAGCGCTCCTTCGAGACGGCCGGGATCCCGCTCCTCTTCGATGAGAACCGCACCATCGACATCCCCGGCGGGCGGCTCGCGATCATCGGGCTGGATGACCTCTGGGACGGCGACCCTGTCCTCGCCGACGCGTTCGAGGGCGTCCCCGAGAGCCTTCCTCGCATCACCCTCTCGCACAACCCGGACGTGTTCGTTCTGGAGCGCGGCTGGGACTTCTCGCTCATGCTCTCCGGCCACACGCACGGGGGCCAGATCGTCATACCCTTCTACGGAGCCCTGCGCCTGCCGATCCGATCGGGGAGGCGCTACGCGTCAGGCCACATCGCCGAGGGCGACCAGCAGCTCTACGTGACGCGCGGGGTGGGGACGGTCACGCCGCCGGTCCGGCTCTTCTGCCGGCCGGAGGTGACCCTCCTCACGCTGCGTTCACCCGATCGGAGGTAGTCCGATGAACCGCAGGGAGTTCGCACAGCTCGTCGGAGCGGGGGTCGCGGGCGCGGCCCTCACACGGGAGACGGAAGGGGCGCAAGAGGTGGACCACAGGAAGCTGCCGCGGTGGAGAGGCTTCAACCTGCTCGAGAAGTTCGTGGGGGAGAGGCAAGCCCCGTTCGTTGAGAGTGACTTCGAATGGATGGCTGAGTGGGGCTTCGATTTCGCGCGCCTCCCGATGAGCTACCAGTCGTGGTCAGAGCCCGACCCCGCGCGCTGGCTCGAGATGGACGAAGCGGTGCTGCAGGACATCGATCAAGCGGTGGAGTGGGGGAAGCGGTACGGCGTCCACGTGAACCTGAACCTCCATCGGGCGCCGGGCTACTGCGTGAACCCGCCCGCGGAGCCGCTCGACCTCTGGACGGACGAGGCCGCTCTCGACGCCTGCGCCTTCCACTGGGCGCACTTCGCCGAGCGCTATGCCGGCAGGCCGAACACGGAGGTCAGCTTCGACCTCCTCAACGAGCCGGCCATCATCCCCGAGGAGACCTACGTGCGCGTGGTCACTCGGCTCGTCGAGGCGATCCGCGAGAAGGACCCCGCCCGGCTCGTCATCGCGGACGGCCTGTCCTGGGGGCGCCAGCCGGCGCCCGGCCTCGCCGATCTCGGTATCGCGCAGAGCACCCGCGGCTATGATCCCATGCGCATCAGCCATCACAAGGCGAGCTGGATCGGCGGCTCCGACCGGTGGCCCGAGCCCACCTGGCCGCTTGACGAGAACGGCAACACCTACGACAAGGAGCGCTATCGCGCGCAGCTCATCGCTCCGTGGCAGGAACTCGAGGCCAAGGGCGTGGGCGTCCACGTCGGGGAGTGGGGAGCCTTCAACCAGACCCCGCACGCGGTCGTCCTCGCGTGGATGGCCGATCTCCTAAGCCTGTGGGAGGAGGTCGGCTGGGGCTGGGCGATGTGGAACTTCCGCGGCTCCTTCGGAGTGCTCGACTCCGGCCGGACCGATGTCGAGTACGAGGACTTCCGCGGGCGCCAACTCGACCGGAAGATGCTCGAACTCGTGCGAGCCCATTGAGGAGGGAGACGCGCGATGGTCCGCGAGTTGCTGGCCCTACTGGTCTCCGCAACGCTGCAACCGGGTGCGCTGGAGGCGCCGGTCTTCCAGCCATTCGATCTCATTGCGCCGCTGGGGCCCGATGGCCTCGAGCCCGCTGAGGTGACATTCTTCGGACCCGAAGGCGAGCGCCTGTCGCTCGCTCCGTTCACCGTTTCCGACGGGACGCGGGTGGTGCGCTTCGCGCCGACGTCGCTCGGCCTCTGGACGATGGGCGTCGGCGCCGCCGCGGAGAAGTCGGACCGAACCGCCGTCTGCACCGCGGTCGCGAACCCGAGATCGCACGGCCGGCTGCGCATCGATCCCGAGCGTCCTCGCCACTTCCGCTGGGAGGACGGCGCGCCGTTCTTCCCGGTGGGAATCGAGTGCGACTGGCTCTTCGCGATCGACCTCGGCTCGCGCGAGGGCGGCATAGCCCGCACCGAGGCGTTCCTCGACAAGCTGGTCGCCCATGGCTTCAACTACATCGTGATGAACGTCTATGCGCACGACACCGCCTGGCGCCTCGGAACGACGGAGGACGCGGACTTCGGCCCCCCGGCCCTCTACCCTTGGAGAGGCTCCAACGAAGCGCCCGATCACGCCGCCCTGAACCCGGCGTTCTGGGAGCACTTCGACCGGGTCGTCGCCGCGATGCACGACCGCGGCGTCGTGGCGCACATCATGATCAAGGTCTACAACAAGATGGTGAACTGGCCTCAGCGAGGGAGTGCGGAAGAGCGCCAGTACCTCGACGCGCTCCTCGCGCGCTACGCCGCCTACCCGAACATCGTGTGGGACTTCTCGAAAGAGAGCTACAACGAGAAAGACCTGGCCTACAAGATCGCGACACTTCGGCATCTCCGCGACCACGACCCGTACGGGCATCTTCTGACCGTGCACGACGACGATGAACCGTACGAGCGAGGCGACTACGATGACGTGGTTGACTTCCGGAGCGACCAGCACCACTCCGACTTCCACGCCACGATTCTCCGGCAGCGGGCGCGACGCGAGTGGCCGATCCTCCAGATCGAGTTCGGTTACGAGCACGGACCCGGCGGGATCGAGGACAAGACCTACGGCGTCGCGCAGCCGCCGGCGGAGGTCCTCGACCGCGCCTGGCGCATCGCGATGGCGGGCGCGTACGTGAACTACTACTACACCTACACGGCCTGGGACGTCGTGCGCACCGATGACGACCCGCCCGGTTACGCGATGATGGGGCGCCTGGGCGAGTTCTTCTCGCGCGTGGACTTCGCTCGGCTCGAGCCGAGGGACGACCTCGTCAGCGGCGGCCACTGCCTTGCGCGTCCCGGCGAGGAGTACGTCGTCTACCTGCCCGACGGGGGCGACGTGGGACTACGCATCGAGGGCGACCAAGCCCTTTCGGCGCGGTGGTTCCTGTGCCTGGAGGGCGTCTGGGCCGCGCCGCAAACGGTCGGGCCGGGCGCAACTGCGCTCCGACCGCCCCGTGACTGGGACGGACCGGTTGCGGTGCATGTGCGCCGATAGCGGGCCCTCGAATCATGGTGGAGCCGCCAGAGACAGGTCCCTGAGGGGTCTCTGGCGGCTCCGGCAGCCGAGCGCTACTCCTGGTGCAGGTAGATGCTCCAGCCCATGTAGGTCGTCCAGGCCTCATACACCGCGCGAGCGCACGTCGTCGGGCTCATGGCCACGTGGTGCTCGAAGCCCATCCGGCAGATGAACTTCAAGAGAGTCTGCAAGTCGGGCAAACGCGCAACGCCGTACCCGCCGAAGGACTCCGGCGCGTCGTGCGTGATCTCGCCCTCGGCGAGATAGCCGACGATCTCGCCCTGGCTGTCGTCCGTCGAGAGCCGCGCGAAGGTGGCCGGTCCGGGCCGAAGCCTCCCGCCGCACGTGCCCCAGGTGTTGTCGACGCCGACGGTCGCCGCGAGGATGTCCTGCACCCCGAGCTTCGCGTCCTGGAGCATGGACTTGGGAAGATTCGAGCAGTGGAAGAGCATGCACTTGTCCGGGTCGTCCCCGTAGTTGTTGTTCCAGTCGAGGAGCCCCGCCGGGGTCTGCGTCGCGAGGGCCAGCGAGTACATCGCCACCGCGCCCATCACGTCCACCTCGCAGGCGCTCGGGGCGAGATCCTCGCTCATCATGCTCATCGTGGAGCAGGAGCAGACGCCGAAGTAGGTCTGGATCGCCGACCAGCACTGGAAGGCGGTCGCGACGACGCCGTTCTCCTTGCGCCAGCGGTCGACCACGACGCCGAGCTTGGCGAGCTTCACGAGGGCCTGCTCGGTGACCGCGCCGCAGTCGATGTAGCTCTGGATTGCGGCGATCTGGTCGGTGACGGCCGGATCGTCGTCTTTGAGCAGCCCGATCTGTCCGAGAATGTCCGAGAGATCCACAACCTCCACGGAGATGCCCGAGGCCTCCAGGAGCTTCTCCGAGTAGCGCACCGTCTTGAACGCGGCGGGTCGCGCGCCGATCGCGCCGACCGTCGCGCCCTTCAGGCCGCGAACGACCCGGCAGACCGCGGCGAACCAGTCGAGGTCCGCGCGGAACTCCGGAGTCTCGGGATGCACGGTGTGGTTTTTGGTAAGGGAGAACGGGATGCCGTACTGCACGAGGTTGTTGCAGACCGACATCTTCCCGCAGAAGGAGTCGCGTCGATCCGCGAGGGTTATCTTGGCGGGGTCGTCCGGATGGGCCTGGATGAGCACCGGGACATCCAGCTTCGCCATGCGCAGGGTGTCGGCGACGCCCCGCTCGTCGCCGAAGTTCGGCAGCGTGACGACAACGCCGTCGAGGACGCTCTCATGCGCCCGAAAGAGCTTCGCGCACTTCTCGGCGTCGGAGCGCGACTCCACGGAGCCGAAGGGGGTGTCTTCCGGTGTGAGGCACACGGCGTCAATGCCTGCCTCCGCGAGGACCTTGAGGACCTCCTTGCGGCCGGACTCCGCGAGGTGGTCGGGGAAAAACCCACGATTGCCTACGATCACGCCCAAAGTGGTCTTTCTGGACACTGCCCCTCATCCCTTCGATTGACCGTAGTACGCCCCGGAACCGTGCTTCCGGAGGAAGTGCTTGTCGAGCAACTTCCCCGAAATCGGGCGGGGGTCCTCCGCGAGCGACTCCGTCAGAGCCGCCATGCGCGCGACCTCCTCGAGCACGATCGCGTTCTCGACCGCCCTCGCCGAGGTCGCTCCCCATGTGAACGGCCCGTGGCAGGCGACGAGCGCGCCGGGCATCGCCAGAGGGTCGAGCCCCTCCAGCGTCTCGACGATCGCGACGCCGGTGAGTCGCTCGTACTCCCCGGCGATGCGGTCCGGAGTGAGCGCCGCGGTGACGGGCACGTCGCCGTGGAAGTGGTCGGCGTGCGTGGTGCCGTAGCAGGGGATCGGCCGCCTTGCCTGGGCCCAAGCGGTCGCGTGGGTGGAGTGCGTATGCACCACCCCGCCGATCTCCGCGAACGCTCGGTAGAGCACCGCGTGCGTCGGTGAATCCGACGACGGCCGCAGCGTGCCCCAGAGAACCGCCTCGTCTTCCAGTGAGACGACCACCATGTCGTCCGGGGTCATGGCGTGGTAGGCGACCCCGCTGGGCTTGATCGCGAACACGCCCGCATCGCGGTCACACCCCGACACGTTGCCCCACGTCAGCGTGACCAAGCCCGCCCGGTGGATCGCCAGGTTCGCCTCGCAGACGGCCTGTCGCAGTTCCTCGTGCATCGCGTTCACCTCGCGGCGAGGATACGCGGACGAGCCCTCCATCCCCTCCCGCCGCACCTCTTGCGCGGCCGCCCTCAACAGCCGCGTCGTCCCGCTCCGCGCTCGGAACGTCTTCGCGTTCCGAAGCGTCCAAAGAGGCATGGGTAGTCGGACGCGAGATTCGAGGGAGGCTCGGGTGATGGCCGTTCGGCGCGCGGCAAAGACATCGCGGTTCTCCTCGGTGGCGCTCGGGGCGGCGCTCCTCGGGCTGCCGCTCCTCTTTCAGACGGGCGAGCCGCCCACCCCGCCGGGCGTCTTCGCGCGCGCGCGCCTCTCCTACACGGCCGGCGGGCGCGAGCGGACCGTCGCCGATGAAGGTCCTGTCGCGGCCCTCTGCGGGCGGGGCGCCGGTGTGCGCGTCTCCGTGTGGTCCGAGCCGCCGGACGACCCGAGCTGGACCGCGGTCTCCTCGGAACACTGGCTCATGGGTCCGGACGGGGAGTTGCGGTCCGTCGAACCCGGCAAGGCCGTTGCGGTCCGCGCGCCGATGAAGCCCGGCACGACGGAGTGCCGCGTTCGCGCGGCCTGGCGGCTTCGCTGCAACGGTCCGGGCGAATACGCGGGCATGGAGTCCGTCGTCTCCTCCGAGATCAGCGTGTTCCTCTGCACACCGGTCCCGTCGTCCGAGATCGAGGGCGAGTACCTGCGGGGCTACCGGGTTGGCGACTACTCGAAGCTGCCGGAGACTCCCGCGTCATTCATCGAGGCGCCGAAAGCGGCGCGAGACGCGAAGGTCACCGAGAACCTCCGGCTCGCGGAGTTCCTCTCGAGCGAGACCGCGACCACGATGGGCGACTGGCCGAAGTACGCGCCGATCCCCTGGGCGCTCCTCGACAAGATCGAGGCCCTGAACGACGAACTCCGGCGTCTCGGCTACGTCCACCACACCATCACCTGCTACTCGGGCTACCGCACGCCGCACTACAACGCCCTCATCCACGGCGCGACGCGGAGCCAACATATGCAGGGCAAGGCGATGGATTTCATCGTGGACAAGAACGATGACGGGGACATGGACGATCTCGACGGGGACGGCGACTGCGACATCCACGACGCCATCATCGTCGGGAACATCCTGCGGCGCCTCGAGAACGAGGGGAAGGTCGTGCCCGGCGGGACGGGCGTCTACGAACTCGTCTGGCCCACCGATCCGAAGAGCCCCATCCGCTCGAACCTGCATCTCGACGTTCGCGGCGCGCAGGCCAGTTGGGGCAGGCACTACGCAAGCCCGATCGCGGTGGAGTACACCGAGATCCCCTGGTAGGCGCCGTCAGTCGACCCACTTCGACCGCGGCTTCGGTTGGCTCTCCATCGCCGCCGACTCCGAGGACTCCGCCTCGGGCGCCGGCGTGGGCTTGGTCGCTGGCGGCTTCTCGGCATAGTGCTCGCTCTCGGGCCCCGACTCGGCGGTCTCGGAACCCTCGGCAACAGGCGTGGGGGGCGGCGCCGACATGAGTTCCATCGCACGGAGTTCCGTGTAGTCCGAGACGAGCAGGAGCGGCGAGTCGGCGGGGCGGTCGAGCCAGGCCAGTCGAATGCCGTAACCTTGGTCGGAGCCTGAGGCCACCTCCGCGCCCGTCTCCGTGTTCACCACGACGAGGTCCCCGTCGGCGCTGGCTATCGCGAGGAGGGGCGCAGACGGACAGGATGCGGCGACGGGGTCCCACACGAAGTCCCAGGCGAGCGCGAGCGACCAGACCTCGGTTCGGTCGGGCTTGCGACCATGCAGCGTGTACGCGCCCGGGTCGCCGTCCAGGGTGACCCAGGTGACGCCGCTCGCGGTTGGCTCCGGAAGCGTCCAAGCCGGCGTGTCGTGATCCAGCGGCCACGCGGCCTTCGGGCTGCCCGCCGCGTCGAGAAGCGTGGCGCCCGTATACCCGACCAGGAACGTCTCGACGCCGCCATCGCCATCGGGATCGCCCACACTGATGCAGGACACGTCGCCGATGGCTCCGTAGAACCACTCTCGTCCGCCGGAGGCGTCCAGGGCTGCCACCCCGCCGGACTCGACCACCGCCAGCAGCTCGTCGACGCCGTCACCGTCGAGGTCCGCGACGCACACGTCACTTGCGCCGCCGGGCGGGTCCACGAACCAGAGCCGGGAGCCGTCGGCATCCCAAGCTTGGACGCCTCCGCCCATGTCCACCAGCGCGAACTCCAATTCGGGGTCCGAGTCGAGCCGCGCCATGGCGGCTCGCATGGCTCCGCTGCCCATCGGCAGTCGACGAAGCTGGGCTCCGGAGGCGTCATACGCAACCGTCTCGGAGAGGCCCAGCACGTACACCTCTCCCGACGCGCTGTCGCATGCCACCGCGCCGTCCACGCCGCTTTGGCTCCACAGCATGCTCATGCCGACGTCGGTGCGCGTCGAGGGCGCGCCGGGGCCGCCCGTGACCGCTCGCATGGACGAGCGGACGGCCATCACCCCCACGAACACGACTCCCCCGCATAGGATGACCACGACCCCCACCACGGCGAGGAGAATCCAGACCGTGGGGCTGCAACCCTTGGCCTCCTTCGATGGGGAGGGGCTCGCATGGTAGTGGGGCGTCATGACTGGCGTCCTCCTGTTGTGCGGGGTTCTGCGGGCCGGCTCACGGCGTCGCCTTGGCGGCCTCTGGCGCGGGGCTCCCGGGGCCGTAGCCCATGCTGCCTCCCATGGGGCCTATCGTGGTCCCGCCGGGCGGGGGCGGCTGTCCTGGCCCCATGCCGGTTCCTCCGGGTCGGGGCGGCTGTCCGAGTCCCATACCGGTTCCGCCCGCCCCGCCCCAGGCTCCAGGCACGGGGGTGGTGTTCGCCGCGCCGGAAGCGTCCGCGCGGGCTCCTTCGAGCGCGGCGGCCTCCTCGGGTGACAGCGGGTGGATGCGGACGAGGCGAAGCACGCTGCCGGCCACCAGGGCGAGCAGGGGCTCCCGCGCGCCGGACGGCTCGAACCACACGGACTCGCCCGGAGTGCCTGGCACGTTGTCGCGCGCGAGGATCGCGCCGGTCGTGAGGTCCAGGACGATCCCCCCCGGGTACGCGCTCGGGACGAACGCCCACGCCCGCGTGCGGGCCGCTTGGACGGGGCCGGTGCCGACGACCTCGTTCACGCGGAGGCTGGTTTCCCAGACGGCTTCTCCCGCGTGGTCATGGCCTCGAATCACTCCGGACGGAGCGGGGGCGCTCGCGGCGACCCAGGAGACGGGGCCGCGCGGCGCGCCAGGGCCCAGCGCGAACGCCATCTGGGTGATGGCGAACGGGTGATAGGTCTCCAGCCGGAGGCCCTTGGCGTCGAAGAGCGCAACGCCTTGCCGGCCCTGCGCCAGGACCTCGACCCGCCCGTCGCCGTTCACGTCTCCGGCGCTCACAAAAGGCACAGGTCCGAGAGAAGCGTCTTCCCAGATCACCTCGCCGTCGGGATCAAGCGCCGCGGCGCCGCCCTCCTGGGACATGGGCGAGGCGCCGTAGACCGACCAGCCCAAGAGCGCCTCGCAGCGGCCATCCCGGTCCAGATCGGCCAGCCAGACCTCGTTCACCGATCCCGCGACCTCATACGACCAGAGAGCGGCGCCGTCGTCATCCCAGGCGTGGACGGCGCTTCGGAAGTAGTCGAACTCCAGGACCTCCATAGCGGCGTCCGCGTCGAGGTTGCCGACGCGCAGGGCGGGGACCTGACCGCTCAACCCGAACGCCGAGAGCATCTCGCCCTCGGCGTCGCATTGGACGCATTCACCGGACTCCGCGACGTACAGAACGCCCCGCGCGGAGTCCGCCGCGACGCCGCTGCACAGGCTGCCGAAAGACCAGATCACTTCGAGGCCCCGCTCCCGCTCGGGCGCGGCGGCCCGCTCGCCGTTCTCCCCGCCGGAGAGGCCGCTCTCGGCCGCGCTCTCCGCGCCGTCCGAGCCCGGGCTGGGGAGTGCGGAGGCCTGGAACTCGGCCCCCGCGGGAAGCGGGGCGACGGCGCGGGTGCGCATCTGCCAGATCCACGCGCATCCGAGGACGACCCCGACAGACGCGACGACGATGGCCAGACTCCGAAGCACGGAACCTCGTGGGTCGAGGCCAGGCAGATCGTCCAGGTTGGGCGGAGGCGGCGGGACCTCCATCGGCATCTCGTCCATGGTCGTCCGTTTCCACGCCGGGCGCGCCGGAGCCTCCCGGCGCGGGCCTCACAACACGAGCATCGCGTCGCCGTACGAGAAGAAGCGGTATCCCCGCGCGACAGCCTCGCGGTAGGCGGCGAGAACGCGCGTGCGCCCCGCGAGGGCCGCAACGAGCACGATGAGGCTCGAGCGGGGAAGATGGAAGTTGGTGAGCAGAGCGTCCACCACGCGGAATCGCCGCCCAGGCCGGATGAACAGGTCCGTCTCCCCCGCGCACGGATGGAGGCGCCCCTCCGGATCCGCGGCGCTCTCCAGCGTCCGCACGGACGTTGTGCCCACGGCCACCACGCGCCCGCCGCTCGCACGGGCCTCGTTGACGCGCTCGGCGCACTCGGCGGAGACCGCATAGCCCTCGGAGTGCATGGTGTGATCGTCGAGGTTCGCGACCGAAATAGGTCGGAAGGTGCCGAGTCCGACATGGAGCGTGAGCCGCGCCGTCCGCACCCCGGACTCCTCGAGCCGCGCGAGGAGCGGCTCATCGAAGTGGAGGCCGGCGGTGGGCGCGGCGGCCGAGCCGGGATGCGAGGCGTAGACGGTCTGGTAGCGCTCGCGGTCGGGGGCGCCGTCCACGCGACGGATGTAGGGAGGCAGCGGCGTGTGGCCAACGCGTTCGAGGGCTTCGCGGATCGGCAAGGAACTCGTGAGGCGCACGCGACGCCTGCCGGTCTCGTCGATGGCGGCGAGGACCTCCGCGTCGATGAACGGCCCCTCGCCGAAGCGAGCGGAGCGCCCCGGTCGGAGCTTCGCTCCCGGCCGCGCGAGACACTCCCACTCGTCCCCGCCCAGAGCGCGCAGAAGGAGCAGCTCTGCGCGGCCGCCGGTGGGAAGCTTGCCGAGGAGACGCGCCGGGATCACCTTCGTGTCGTTGAGAACGAGGCAGTCGCCCGGCCGCAGATACTCCCCGATCTCCGCGAACAAACGGTGTTCGAAGGCGTCGCGCGAGCGGTCCAGCACCAACAGGCGCGAAGCCGTTCGGCTCGGGGCCGGGCTCTGGGCGATGAGGCTCTCCGGCAGATCGTAGTCATAGGACGCGGTGAGGTCGTCGATCACGTTTCAGAGTTCCCCGAGCACGCGCCCGAGCACATCGGGCTCAGCGATCGGCGTGTCCCACACGAAACGGAGGGAGACGGCGTCGTCGCCCCCGAGCACGAGCGTGAGTTCGCCGGCCTCGCTGAGAGGCAGAAGATGCCCCGTCGCGCTCGCAATCGGGAAGCAGACGCCGTACGCTCCCGAGCGCTCGGAGAGTCCGGGCGAGCCGGCGACGTCGTCGAGAAACGCCCCGAAACGCCGGGCCCCCTGGCTGCTCGTGAGGGTCGCCTCGCGGGCGAGTTCCGGCGCGCGCTGCCCGTCGGGCAGCATCACCATGAAGACAAGGTGCGTCCGCGACGCGCCGTGCAGTTTGCGCAGATCGTCGAGGTCCGCGGCGCCGGCGCTCAGTTGGCAGAGAGCGGCGAGGAAGCGCTCGGTCATCCAAACGGCCCGGACGCTCTGCTCGGGCCCCACGACGCGCGTCAGAACGGGCAGGCATTCATCGGCCAAACTGGAGACGGAGACCTCGGTCGGGGGCGTCGGTCCGGGCATGGGCTCCGGCCCCGGCTCGGGGCCCGGTTCGGGACCGGGATCGGTCTCGGCCGGTCCGGGGGCCTCGGTTCCCGTTTCGCCCGATCCGGGCTCCGCCGGGTCCGGCGGCGGGGCGGCGGCGCCGAGTTCAGGAGTGCCGAACCGCAGCTCGGCGGAGGCGTCCTCCGCCGCGATGGTCAGCGCCAGGGGGAGTTCGCCGCCGGCCCGCGGGAAGGCGTAGAGAGCCGTCGAGGCAAGCAGATCGGGGCCCAGCGCGGCGAGAACCGCCTTCGGCACGGTGGGCGACTCCGGCTTCAGCGCGGCGCCCGCCGGCTGCACGATCCGGCGCAGGGTCAGTGCGACGGTCGGCTTCTCGGCGCGGAGGTTGTCGCCCAGGCGGCTGACGGCGAAGAGATCGTAGTCCTCGAGGAAGCCCGCGATGACGCCTCGATCGGCGGGGGGGGTCAGGTAGCCCGCTGCGGCGTCGAGCGCCGGCGGGTGTATCCAGGCCACGCTGTAGGCGTCGCCTCCGAGCGCGGCCAGCCGGGTGGTCAGAACGGGCACGTCGGCCGGGGTCACCACGTCGGCGTAGGCGTCGCCAAAGCGCGCGACGGCTTCGTCCCACTCGCCGGTGGCGCAGTACAGGCCAACGCGGATCGCGGCGATCCCGGAGGTGCACCCGCGGGCCGCGATCAGCTTGTCCACGTCCTCGCCGGCGCCCGCGAAGTTGCCCGCGGCAAGCCGCTGCAGCGCTCGCGGGGCGTATGTCTTGAAGACCTCGGGCCGGCGCACGCGCAGCGGGGCGTCCTCGGCCGTCTCGGAAGGAAACTCCAGGTACGCCTCGCGGCTCGGGTCGAAGAGGCCCGACTCCGCGGCGCGGAGCTTCCGGGCGACGGCGGCGTTCCCGGGCGCCAGCTTGGCCGCCATGCGCAGATGCGGGCGAGCCGCGGCGAGTTCCTTGCAGCCCTCGACGTAGCGCGTGGCCAGGATGTAGTCGCGGGCGCGCTCCGCAAGGGCGGCGTCATCGGCGCCGGCCATCTCGACAAAGCGGCTCAGATTCGCGCAGGCTAGGTCGGGATGTCCGGCCAGCGCGTAGGCGCGGCCCAGGTAGTAGAATGCCCGCGCCGCGGGAGCGGGAGCGGCGACCGCGAGCTTGAGGATCTCCACGGCCCGGTCGGCGGCGTCGCCCGGCACGTAGCCCTGCTCCAGGGCGCGCTCGGCGCGCTCGACCAAGGCCTGACCCTCCGCGAGCGCGGTCGCGCCCGTGTTGTCCTGAGCCGGGCAAGGGCTCGCGGCGATCACCGTCAGAAGCCCGAGAAGGGCTGCCGCTTTGCGCATCGTGGTCCTCCCGCCGTCCGCGCGACGCGTCCCGGGCGGGCCGGGGCGCGGGTCGCGCGGATCGCCGCCGAATCGTATGATACTGAAGCTGTCGGCCGACACCAAGGCGCGGTGTGGCCAACGAGGAAACTCCCACGCCGGAACAGGAGTTCGGCCATGGCCAAGCAGAGCGACGAAGGACGCGTTCCGAACGCGGAGCCGGGCAAGAAGACGCACCTGTCCGCATTGGTGCTGATTCCGCCGGAAAGCGTGTGGGAGCCCATCCAGCGCATCCGGCGGCTCCACGACCCGGGCTTCCACCGCTGGATGCCTCACATCACCCTTCTCTACCCGTTCGTTCCGCATCAGTGGCTGAACCGCGCCGCCGACAAGGTGCGGGAGGTCGCCGCGATCCACCCCGAGCCGGAGATCGCCCTCAGCGAGTTCCGCTTCTTCAACCACCAGTCCGGCAGGGTGACCCTCTGGCTCGCGCCGGAGCCCCCCGACCGCATCGTTCGGCTGCACGAGGCGTTCTACGAGGTCTTCCCCGAGTGCGACGACACGGCGCGCCATCAGGGCGGCTACGCCCCGCACCTGTCGGTTGGAGCTTTCCGCGCGAGGCACGTGGCGCAGATCGTGCGCAACGAGGCGGAGGCTCAATGGGAGCCGATCCGGGTGAAGCTGACGCACGTGGCGATTCTGGCGCGATCGGGGTACGAGAAGGACCCGTTCCGGGTGGTGGCTTCGGCGCCGATCGGCGCGCGAGTTTAGGAACTCGCGGCCTCCGGTCCAGCCTCGGCCCGCGTTGCGCCGGCTTCTCCGTAGGTCACCTCGTACTCGATCACGACGCCGGTGCCCCGGTTCGCCACGTAGAGCCGACGCCCGTCGGCGGAGAGCGCCATGCCGTCCGGGGTGACGTCGGCTTCGACCGAAGTCGTCTCGGACATGGTCTCGGCGTTGAGGAGCGTGACCCAGCCCTGGTCACTATTGGCCGCGAACAGATCGGACCCGTTGTGGGCCAGGAGGATCGTCCGCGCGCGGCCCTTGGCAAGAAAGCACGTGGAGCGAAGCGCCCCGTCGTCGCGGTCCACTTTGGCGACCTCGCCCGGGTGGTTCCGCGCGAGATAAAGCGTCTCGCCGTCGGGGCTCGAGACGACGTGTCGGGGTCCGCCCGTCACCTCGATCGCGTCCTCAACGCGAAGCTGGCGCCAATTGAGCTTCACGAGCGCGCCCCCGCCGGTCAGGGAGACGTACGCGAAAGGCTTCGTGGGGTGGAACGCGATCCCCCGCGGATTGGTCCCCACCGCGATGGTTCCGATGGGCTCCGCGTTCCCGCCGTCGAGCGCCGTCACGTCGCCGGTCTCCCAGTTCGCGACGAGCACGACCGATTCGTCCGGAGACGCGGCGATGGCTTCGGGCGAGCCGCCGCACGCCGCCTCGGCGATCAGCTTGCCGGCTTGGAGATCCACGACCACGATCTTGTTCTCTTCGGGAAGCGTCACCCACG
>CAZCER010000011.1:0-18412 GCA_964497385.1 uncultured Armatimonadia bacterium
GATCCAGAAAGGACAGACGCCCCGCGACGGAGCCCTTGGTTGTCATGCACACGATGGGGTCACCTCATGGCAGCGTCCGGCAAGCCGCCCTTCGACATCCTCCGAGGCCGAACGCGCGTGGTTCGCGGCAATGCCCTCCGTTAGGGTGCGGAACGCGTTCCCCAGCGCGTCCGCATCCACCCGCAGAACGACGAGCGTCCCCAGACGTCGATCCGTGAGCGCTCCGGCGTCGCGCAGGACCGCGATGTGCCGCGACACGTTCGCCTGGCTCATCCCAAGTTCGTCCACCAACTCGCAGGCGCACATCTCGCGGTGGGCGGAGACGAGATCGAGAATGCGAAGCCGCGTCTCGTTGCCCAGCGCCGCGTAGAGCTTGGCCTCACTCGCAACCGCCATGCCGCACCTCGTTTCATCGTATATCGACGATATTGCGATATTGCGATAGATGAGTCAAGCCTCCTCTACGGAACCTGTCGAGGGCCGCTGGCTTACGCCTGTGTTTCGCATCGAGCCCCCGCGGGGGGGGGCTTGCCCCTTGCGCCATTTCGCTAGGTAAGCAACAATTGGGGCGGCCATTGCGGTGATTGGGCCCCCGACGTCTTGGAGGGGTCCCAATCCGCGTTACGGAGGGCGGTTCCCCGCAGACCCAACCGAGTTTCGTGCGTTGCGCGGAGCGGCGCGCGCCTCGACGGCGCATTGTCGTCCGCCTGCGTTCACGCGTGGTTTCTCGGTCCAACCGCGGAGCCGCCCCGCTATGGGGCGCAGCGGCGCCGTGGTTCGACCGCACGCTTTTGCCGCGCCTTGCGCGGCTCGAACGCCACCAGGCTAGGAGAGTCTCTATGCGCATGAGGTACTACGTTGTCGGTCTGCTGTGTGTGGTTGCGCCGGCCCTGCTCGCGTCGCTCAGCGGTTGCGCCGCCAAGAGCGGTGCATCGGACCAGGCGAAGTCGGAGGGCGGCAAGCCCACGGCCGCCGACCAGGCTCGCATGGACAGCGGTTCGCCTCCCGGCGGACCGAGCGAGAAGGGCGCGCGCTAGGCGCCTCGTCTCCGCCACCGCCCGCGCGGCTGACGGCCGCGCCGCTCAAGCCCCGGAAGGGACACCGATCGAATGTCCAAGAAAGGCTTCACCCTGATCGAACTGCTCGTCGTTATCGCCATCATCGCCATTCTCGCGGCCATTCTGTTCCCGGTCTTCGCGAAGGCGCGCGAGAAAGCCCGACAGACGTCCTGCCTCAGCAATCTGCGCCAGATCTCGACCGGCGTGCTCTCGTACACGCAGGATTACGATGAGCGCCTGCCGCTGATCCGCGGCTACGTCTCCGCCACGGACCGTTTCTACGACTGGCGCATGTGCGTCCATCCGTACGTCAAGAACACGCAGATCTTCGCCTGCCCCTCGAACCCCAATAACGACAACGTCTACTGGGGCGATTGCGTCGAGGAGAATCGGAGCATCGAGAACCCGTACGTCCCGATGAGCTATGGCTGGCCCACGACGACGGACTCCGACCCGGGCAATGTGGGGTTCTCGTACGCGTGGAACTGCCGCCCTCCGAAGCTCGCCGAGATCACCCTTCCGGCTCAGTTCCTCGTGACCGTTGAGAGCAACTCCACCTGCTGCGATCTCTGCTCCTGGTGCGGCGGCTCCGCGTTCTACGGCCACAACAACCAGGCCAACTTCGCCATGTCCGACGGCCACGCCAAGGCGATGAAGTGGTCCTCCACGATGCAGCCGACCAGCATGTGGACCTTCAACGGCGCAGACCCCGGTACCGGCTACGGCGGCGGAGTCGCGGGTTGGATCAACAACCTCCCGGCCGAAGCCCGCTAGAGGCGACGCCTGGAATGCGAGCAACGGCGCGCCTCGCCTCGGCGGGGCGCGCCAGCGCCCGCTTCGGAGCATGGGGAGCATCGTCATGCGGCGTCTTCTCCTTGCGGCGGTCGCGATCGGCGCGGCGGCGCGGGTCGTCGCCGCGGACGGCCCCGAGCCTCTCATCCACGCCTACTACTTTACCACTCCCGGCTGCCATGGCTGTGAGGCCGGCGACCGCCTCGTCGCGGAGATGGCCCGCGAGATTCCCTCCCTGCGCGTGCGCTCGGTAAACGTCGGGCCGGACTACGATCTCGCCTACGCGCTGCTCGTGATCGCCGGCGTCGCCCCCGACAGGCAGCCGAGCGCTCCCGGACTGCTGGTGGGCGACGACTACATCGACATTCTGCAATGGCAAGACGCGGAGGGCGTGCGGGCCGCGGTGCGAGCCTACATCGGCGTGGGCGCCCCGGACATCTCCGCAAGGGCCGAGAGCATCCGCGGAGAGGCGCGGGCGGCCCTTCCCGCGGGACTGCGCCGCTGGGGCGTTTGGACGGTCGTCGCGGCCGGGCTTGTGGACGGCGTGAACCCCTGCGCCTTCGCCACGCTGGTGTTCTTCGTCAGCTACCTCTCGATGACCGGCGCGCGCGGACGGAGCGTGCTCGCCGTCGGGCTCGCTTACACGCTCGGGGTGTTCCTGGCGTACCTGGCCTTCGGGCTCGGCCTGCTGCACGCCGCGCTCGCGCTGGAGCGTCTGCCCGTCGTCCGTCGAGGGCTGCACGGGCTTCTCGCGGCGGCGTGCCTGGTCTTCAGCGTGGTCTCGGTCGTCGACTGGCGGAGACTGAAGGCCGGCGATTCCGCCCGCGTCGCGCTGCAACTCCCCAAAGCGCTGAAGCGCGCGGCGCACTCGGCGGTGCGTCGCGGAGTGGGCGGAGGCGCGCTCGTGGTCCCGGGCGCGTTCCTCGCGGGGGTGGTCGTGTCCGGCGTCGAGGTCGCATGCACCGGCCAGGTCTACGTGCCGGCGATCACCTACATGGTCAGCGCGAACGCGGAGCGGGCGGCGGCCATCCGCTGGCTCGTGCTCTATGACGTCATGTTCGTGACGCCCCTCCTCGTGGTGTTCGCCGTCGTTGCCCTGGGCCTCTCCGCGGGCCGCCTGAAGACGCTCGCGGTGGGAGGCGCGGGAACCGCGAAGCTTCTCCTCGCCGTTCTGCTCGGCCTTAGCGCGCTGTTCTTCGCCCTGAAGGCGCTCGCGCTGCTCTGAGGCCGCGATCCCGCTTCGGCCAGCGGACTCTCCCCTGTCCTTACCAAGTGACACGCGCGCCCTTGCGGAAATACCTGCACTGTGAAATAATTGCAGCGATCACGGAATTGCGGCGGCCACGCAACCGGAAGGGGACCACGATGGGAATCGCGGTCTGGACCACCCACTCGCTCGAGAAGCTCTTCCCGCATACGGAGCCTCCGGCCCGCGCGCCCGGAGCGATTCGTCTCAAGGCCGCCCGGAACGAGAGCGAGGACGCGCAGATCGTCGTGCGGCCGCCCAAGGGCGCGACCGTCGACGAGGCGTCGGTCCGCTTCAGCGATCTCGTCGCCGAATCCGGCGCGCGCATCCCCTCCGAGCGCCTCACCGGCCACTGGCAGTGGTACACCTACGTCTTGCACAATCCCCCCTGGAGCCGTGACCCGAGCAGTTGGATGGGGACCGCTCCGGGCTTCTACCCTGACGCCTTCCTCGAGGACTCCGGCGTTCGCATCGCGGCCGAGTGGACGCAGCCGCTGTGGGTCCGGGTCCGGGCGCCCGAGGACGCCGAAGCCGGAACGTACCGCGGCGAGGCGACGGTGGTCTGCCGCTGCGCCTCGGGTGAGATCGAGGAGATCCCCGTTCCGATCGAGCTGACGGTCTGGCCCTTCACGCTGCCCGCAAGGTGCGGCTTTCATCACACCGAGTGGTTCAGCGCCCCGGTCGTCGCGCAGTACTACCGTCTGGAGGCCTGGTCGGAGGCGCACTGGGACTGGATCCGCAAGGTCGCGGAGGACATGGCCGACCACCGCGTCGACATGATCTTCACCAGCTTCCGCGAACTCGTCGAGGTGGTCGAGCATCCGTGCGGGGAGTGGAGCTTCGACTTCACGCGATTGGACCGCTGGATCGCGACCTTCCGTGCGGCGGGCGTTGAGTGGGTCGAGGGCGCTCACGTCGCGGGTCGGGCGAAGTGGACCGCCCCGTTCGAGTGGCGCCTGCCCGACATCCTCGGGCCCGATGGAAAGGCGCTCGAGGAGTACGCCGCCGCAAATCTTGACGCCGATGCGGCGGACGATGTGATGCGCCGGTGGCTCCAGGCGATCTACGCCCACCTCGAGGAGCGCTGGGGCCTCGACAAGGTCGTCCAGCACATCGCCGACGAGCCCCTGCCCGAGAACCTGGAGAGCTGGCTTCCGCTCCGAGACAAGGTCATGGAGTGGCTTCCCGGAGTGCGCAACATCGATGCGGTGATGTGCGAGGAACTCATCGGCAAGGTCGACATGCGCGTCCCGCAGATCCAGGAACTCGATCCCGCCAAGCCCGCGCGCCCCGGCGAGGAACTCTGGAGCTACGTCTGCCTCGCCCCGCAGGGCCACGGGCCGAATCGCTTCCTCGACATCGCTTCCATCCGCAATCGCATCCTCTTCTGGATCTCTTTCAGCCTCAAGCTCGACGGCTTCCTCCACTGGGGCTACGCGCAGTGGAGGAAGTGGGGGCCGGCCTGGCCCGAGAGCGTCGACTTCTCGCCCTGGACCGACGCGGCGGCGGGAACGCACTACAACACCGACTACCAGAAGCTGCCCTCCGGAGACGCCTACATCGTCTACCCCGGCAAGACGCGCATCTGTTCGAGCCTTCGCTGGGAGGTCGTCCGCAAAGGCATCGAAGACCTCGAGATGCTCCGGATGCTCGAGGAGGCCGCCCACGCCGACGGCGGGAAGACGGAGGCGGGCCGCAAAGCCTTGAGCCTCATCGCCCGCATACGCGCCGACCTCGCCCATGACGCCCGCGTCTACACGCGCGATGACCGCGATCTGCTTGCCGCGCGCGAGGAAGCCGGCGACCTGCTCGCCGAGCTGACCTTGGCGGCGTCGCGCGCAGCCTCTCCCGCCGACAGCGCCCCGAGCTTCGCCGCCGAGGGCTAGCCGCGCCGCGCTGTCTCCCGCTCGACGAATCCCTCGCGGGATGAAGGGCGCCCGCCGCCTGGCCGCCGAACTCCTCCGTGGCGGGACGATGGCGGAGGCGTTTGGAGGCGACCGCGATGAGACGGCGGCAGTTCCTCTCCGGGGTCGCGGGCGTCGCGGCGGGAGCCCTCGCCGCGCGCGCCGGCCGGGAAGGCGGGGCGGCCATGCTCGCGGCTCAGGGTGAACCCCTTCGGATCGGAATCCTCGGATGCGGTGAGAACACCCACGGCAGGGCCTGGGGCCCGATGCTTTCCTCTCCCGATGGCGCGCGGTTCGGAATGAAGCCCACGCGCGTGTGGGACGCGGACCCGGCCGTCGCGCGCGAGCTTGCGGAGGCAACGGGCGCGACCGCGGTCGAGGCCCCCGAGCGGGCGGGCGAGGACGTCGACGGGGTGCTCATCACCGAGGCCATGCCCGACCGCTTCCTCGATCTCGCCGCCCCGTTCCTCGAGGCCGGCGTGCGCGTCTTCCTCAACCGCCCGTTCGCGGGAAGCGTTGCCGATGCCAAAGCGATCGTGCGTCTCGCGGAGGAGCGCGGCGCGCCGATCTACTCCGCCTCCGCGCTCTACCACACGCCCGAGGGCGACGCGGCGCGAGAGGCGCTCCCCGGTCTGGCCCCCCTCCGGCTCTTCAACATGACCGGCGCCTCGGACAGCCTCATCTGGTACCTGCCGCACTCCATCGAGGCGCTCGTCGCGGTGCTCGGGACGGGCGTCGAGACCGTTCAGGCCGTGTCCCTGCATCGCCGCCCGGAAGCGCCCGATCGCGCGGGGGCTCCCGTTGTCGTCTACATCGAGTACGCCGAGGACTCGTCCGTCGGTCCGGCGCGCGGCGTGATCGAGACGATCGGGCCGGACAGCTCGTGGTACGCGTTCGTGCTGAAGCTCTACGGGGCGGCGACCGAAACCGCCGAGGTGCGTTTCACCGTCACCTACGAGCACCTGCTTCTCACGATGGCCGAGTTCTTCCGCACCGGCGTCGAGCCCGTCCCGCACGCGGTGATCCTCGAGAAGACCGCGATCCTCTACGCCGCGCTCCGCTCCGCGGACAAGGGCGGCGTTCGCGTGAGCGTGCGCGAGATGCTCACGGAGTAGGTTCGCGCGCGACCCCGTCGAAAGGTCCGGCGCCCGCGGGTAGGGGCGGAAAGAGGGCGGTGCAGTGGAGATCGGCGTTTTCCTACTCATCGAGCCGTTCGCCGGAGTCGAGGAGCAACTCAAGCGCGCCAAGGAGATGGGCTTCACCCACGCGGACATCACGGACACCAACTCGGGCGGCAGCATGCTCGGGTCGGCGGGATTCAGCCCGACCGTGAGCCTCGACGAGAACCCGTACGACGTGAAGCGGCTCTTCGAGGCCTACGGCGTCGAGCCGTCCACCATCTGCGCGCATGCGGCGCTGCTCGAGCCGAGCAACCCGGGCAAGTACGGCACCGCGGAGATCATGAAAGCCGTTCGGTTCGCGGCCGCGATCGGAGTCAAGGACGTCGTCACCACCGACACCGACCCGCGCTCGGACTGGGCCCGGAACCTGACGTACGAGCAGAGCGTGTTCATCGTCGCCGAGAAGCTCTACACCCCGGTGCGCATGGCCGCCGACTTCGGGGTCCGCATCCTTCTGGAGCCGCATGGCCCGATCACCGACTCCATTCAGGGCATGCAGGACGTCTTCGACACGCTCGGAAACCCCGACGCCCTCGGCGTGAACCTCGATACGGGGAACTCCTGGTTGGGCGGCGCGGACCCCGTCGAGATGGCCAAGGTCTTCAAGGACAAGATCCACCACATCCACTGGAAGGACCTCGGTGAGGAGTGGATCCCGAGGCGAGGCGCGGAATACGGGTGCGGCTTCTCGACCATCGCGCTCGGAGACGGCGTCATCGACATCAAGGGCGTGTGCGACGTGCTGAAGGACGCGGGCGTCGCCACCTCCACCCTCGAGATCGTGGGCTCCCCGGATACCCTCAAACGGAGCGTGGAGTATCTCCGGATCTGCGGAGTGTAGCGTCCGTCGGGCGAGGCGCTCCCACTACCAGGACCGGCTCATGCCGAGCCGGTCGGGTGGGAGCGTGTGGCGACGGCGCCGCTACGGGAGCGCCGGTCGGATATGCGGGCAGGCCGTCAAGCCTGGACCTCGGCCTTTCGCGGACGTCGCAGGCGGTGCGGCGACGACTACAGACCCAATGCGCCGACCACGGCGTCTCGCACCGTCACCGCCAGGGCGACCGCCTCGCTGGCTTCAGACAGGTCGGGCTCAGCGCCCGAGCCCGGGCACCGGACGGCCACGCCGTATGGGTTCAGAGCGATAGCCGACGCGGCCGCGAGCGAGACCGACGGCTCGACCGAACCCACCAAGCTTAGCAGAACGCCGATGTCGTGCGTGCGCGGGAACGCGACCTGGTGGTGCACCAGCACCGCTTTGAGGTACTTCTCGGCCGCCTGCTGGGCATGGAAAGCGACCGAGGTGTAGTACGTGCGGCCCTCGCTGAGGAGCGTCTCCGCCACGGCCAGGTACTCGGACGCCCTGCCAAGCCAGTCGGCGACGAGTTCGCTGGTGGCCTGATCATCAGCCCTCATGGATCGTCCGCCCTTCGCGGTGGGCCGGGAGGGCGATGCTGCCCACCAGGTGCTTCGTCCGCTCGAACCGCTCCGAGGCCATCACGATCACGTCGAACGGGCGCTCGAGATCGGCTAGCTCACGCCAGATGCCCACCGAGCACCCCCGCTCGTCGACCGGACCGCGCGTGAGCACGAGCAGGTCGATGTCGCTGTCCGGGGTCATCGTCCCCGTGGCCGCCGAGCCGAACACGATCACGCGCTCGGGTTCGACGACGCGGCGTATCCGCTCGACGATGTCGCGCTCCAGGTCGGCTGTCAGGGCGGGCCCGTTCATCATGCCTCCATGGTAGCAGTTACTACTGCCCCGCTGCCGTTCCCTTCGCCCTTGCAGGAAAACACACGTTTGCCGTGTAACATACAGGGGGCGGGGCCGGCCGGCGCAAGGATGACCGACACTTCATGGACGTAGCCCGGTTCCTCGACTCGATCACCAACTCCCGCCACTATCGCGACCAGGTCGTACATCAGCAGGTGGTCCCGGCGCGCGAGGCCGTGTACGCCGATACGGAGCAACCGATCCACCCCCAGGTTGCCGCGCTGCTGGAGCGGCAGGGCATCACGCGGCTCTACGCACACCAGGCCGCGGCGATCGACGCCTCGCGCCGCGGCGAGCACACCATCGTCGTCACCGGCACCGCGAGCGGACAGACCCTCTGCTACAACATTCCCGTCCTCGAGGCCCTCGCGGACGACCCGAGAGCCCGAGCGCTCTACCTCTTCCCCACAAAGGCTCTCGCGCAGGACCAGCTCAAGGGCCTCCGCCGCTTCACCGAGGGCCCGGGCGGCATCTCCGCCCCGTGCGGCGCCTACGACGGCGACACCCCGCAGGGCGAGCGCCGCAACCTCCGGGACAAGGGCCGCATCATCCTCACGAACCCCGACATGCTCCATTCCGGCGTGCTCCCGAACCACTCCCGCTGGTCGGAGTTCTTCCAGAACCTCAAGTACGTCGTCATCGACGAGGTACACGCCTACCGCGGCCTCTTTGGAGCCAACGTCGCGAACGTCGTCCGCCGGCTCCGCCGGATAGCGATGCACTATGGCTCGGAGCCGCGTTTCGTGCTCTGCTCCGCGACGATCGGGAACCCCGGCGAACTCGCCGAGAACCTGCTCGGCCTGCCGGTCACGCGGGTCGAGAACGACGGCTCGCCGCGCGGGAAGAAGACGTTCCTTCTCTGGAACCCGCCGCATCTCGACGAGGCGAAGATCGAGCGCCGCAGCCCGAACACCGACGCGCACTACCTTCTCTGCGACCTTGTGCGCTGGGGGAGCCAGACGATCGCCTTCGTGCGCGCTCGGGTGACGGCCGAACTGCTCTTCCGCATGTGCCAGGACCGGCTCCGGCAGGACGGCTCACGGCTCTACCGGTCGGTCCGGGCCTACCGCGGAGGCTATATCGCGAGCGACCGGCGCGAGATTGAGCAGCAGCTCTTCTCGGGCGAACTCCTCGGCGTCATCTCCACGAACGCGCTGGAACTCGGCATCGACATCGGGAGCATGGAGGCGTGCCTGCTGGTCGGCTATCCGGGCACCATCGCGAGCCTCTGGCAGCAGGCCGGCAGGGCGGGGCGGGGGAGTGAGGAGTCGCTCGCGATCCTGCTCGCCCAGAACGAACCGATCGACCAGTTCCTCATGAAGCACCGGGAGTTCCTGTTCGACAAGACGCCCGAGCAGGCCATCGTGGACGCCCACAACCCCCACATCTGCGCGCTGCATCTCCGGTGCGCCGCCCAGGAACTCCCCGTCGACGCGCGCGATGAGGAGCGCTTCGGGGAGTACCTGTACGCCTTGCTCGAGATGCTCGAGGACGCAAACGAAGTGAAGCGCGCGGGAAACCGCTGGTTCTGGTGCGCCCCGAACAGCTACCCGGCGCGCGACTTCTCGCTGAGGCTCGGCACCGACAACGTCTATCAGATCATGGACGTCTCCGGCCCCGAGCCGAACACCATCGGCGAGATCGACGAACTCTCCGCTTATCACATCGTGCACACCCAGGCCATCTACATGCACCAGGCGGAGACCTACTTCGTCCGCGAACTCAACCTCGAGCGCAAGCACGCCTACATCGAGAAGGGCGACTTCGACTACTACACCCAATCGGTCGACAAGGTGCAGATCCACGTCGAGCAGATCGACCTCGAGGATCCTTGGCGCGTGAGCCGCACCGGCCTCGGAGACACGAACGTCACCGAGATCGTCTACATGTTCCGCAAGATGAAGTTCGGCTCACGCGACTCCATCGGCTTCGGCGCCCTCGACCTGCCCCCGTACCCGCTCGAGACCGTCTCCATGTGGGTCATCCCGCCTAAGGAAGCGCTCGACCTCGTCCGCTCCCACGGCCGCTCGCCCCAGGACGGGCTACTCGGCATCTCGAACGTCTTCGCGAGCGTGATGTGCTTCTTCACGATGTGCGACCGCACGGACATCGGCACGGCCATCGACTCCTCGAACTTCTCGGCGCCCACCATGTTCGCGTACGACAAGTACCCGGGTGGGGCAGGCTTCGCCCAGCGGGCCTACGCACGTCTCGAGGAGATCATGGAGGCCTGCCTCGATCTGGTCACCTCGTGCGAGTGCGAGGACGGCTGCCCCTCCTGCGTCGGCGCGCCCGAGGACATGGCCCGCGGCGAGGGCCTCACGCGCCAGGCCGTGCCCGACAAGGACGCCGCCCTCTGCCTCCTCCACTTCCTTCTGGAGCGTGAGCCGTACATCCCCAAGCCGCTCGACGCCCGAGAGCGGGCCGAGCGCGCCGCGACCGCGCGGCCGCCGGCGAGCGAGAGCACAGCCGCGATCCCTGTCCCTCCGGACCCCCGAACGGTCAAGAGACTCCCGGAGGGCACGGCGGGACGGATACGCAGGCGGTTGTCGGATCTGAGCGGGTAACGAGACGCAGGCCGCGACGCACTTCAGAGACCCCACGGAGGGGCCGCATGGGGAGGACCCGCCGCAGGCGGGAGGACCCCAACCGGCCCCCTGGCGCCTCGTCTGGCGGAGTTCAGCGGCTGGCGAACCTCGACTTGGCGGCAGTCCGAAGGAGGCCCTCGATGCTCAGCGCACTCCGGACGGTTCTTCCCCTCATGGCTCTCCTCGTGGCTCTGTGCCTGTGCAGCGTCTCCTGCGCGGCGAAGAAGGCCACCGAGAGTGCACCCGGCGGCCTCGCAGCCGAGTACGACGCCTCCGCGCCACCGATGCCGGCCGCGGCCCCGGAAGGGCGGCAACAGGCGTCCGATGCTCTCGCGATGGCCAAGGCGTCGACGGTGGAGACGTCGCTTTCCGACACGGGAGGCGCCCCCGAGCAGTCCTCCGTCGCCGCGATGGTCGAGTCCGCGAAGATCATCTACACGGGCTCGGTCGCGCTGGAGGTTGAGGACATCGCTTCCGCGGAGCGCGCCTTTCGCACTCTGGTCAAGGAGAACGGTGGGTACGTCAGCACCTCGAACCTCACCTACGCCGAGGGCTCGGCAACCGGGGGTACGATCACGGCGCGCGTCCCCTCGGAGAACTACCGCGACACCTTCGACAAGCTCTCCGGCGGCGAACTCGGGCTCCTCATCACCGCCCACGAAGAGACGACCGACGTCACCGAGCAGTGGGTGGACACCGAGGCGCGGATCCGGGTTCTCACCGAGCAGCGGGACGAACTCCGGAAGCTCCTCGAGCGCCACGGCGGCCTCCAGGAGATCTTCGAGATCGAGAAGCAGATCATGGAGGTCCAGACGCAGATCGAGCAGGCTCAAGGCCGCCTGAACGTCCTCCGGAACCAGGTGCAGCTCTCGACGATCACGGTCGAGTTGCGCCTCCGGCGCGAGGACAGCGACCTCCTGAGGGCCGAGCGGGAATCGGAGCGGTGGAGCCCCGGCCGGGTGTACGACCGCGCTGTCGCGGGCCTCGTGCGCGCCTGGCAGGGCATCGCGAACGTCGCCATCTACCTCGCCATCTACATCCCGTGCTGGGGACCGTTCGCGCTGCTCATCTGGTGGGCTTACCGGCGCTCCCGGCGTGCTATCATCTCCTCCTCCGCGGCCCGTCAGGCGGAGCTGGAGGCCAGTAGACGCGCGTGGGAGGCCTACCGAGGCGCCCCGCGCGGCGACGGGCCCGAGGCCGGCGATGCGGAGGCCGGCCCGGAAACGGATGAGCCTAGTTGACGTACGACGAAGCGCGGTCGTACTTGGGGCGCCTCGCCGACTACGAGCGGGCGCTCCCGCGGTCCTATGACAAAGCGACCTTCGGCCTGGAGCGCGCACGGCGTCTCTGTGAGGAACTCGGCCGGCCGCAGGACGCGTATCGCGTCATTCAGGTCGGCGGGACGAACGGCAAAGGCAGCGTCTGCGCCTTCGCCGAGTCCATCCTGCGCGAGGCCGGCGTGCGCACGGGCCTCACCACGAGTCCCCACCTCATCGATCTGCGCGAGCGGATCGTCGTCGGGGGGCGGATGGTCTCCGAGACGCTGTTCGCCGAGTGCGTAGCCGACGCCGCCCGGGCCGTCGATCGCCTGCCCGAGGACGAACGCGAGACGGTCACCTTCTTCGAAGTGCTCATCGCCGTGGCGTTCGAGGCATTTCGGCGCTCGGAGGTCGAGGTCGCGGTCGTGGAGGTCGGTCTCGGGGGCCGCTTCGACGCCACCTCGCTGACGCACCCGTCCGTCCTCGTGGTGACGCCCATCGGGCTCGATCACCAGGTCTTCCTGGGCGACACGGTGGAGCAGATCGCGCGCGACAAGAGCCACCTCGTGCGCGGCCCGGCGCCTGTGGTGCTCGGTTGCTCGGAGGAGACGCGCGAGCCGTTCCGCGAGCGCGCGCGGGAGTTCGGCGCGCCTGTCCACGAGTTGGGCAAGGACTTCGAGCCCGTCGCCGACCTCGCGCTCGGGCTGCCCGGAGCGTTCCAGGCCGCGAACGCCGCTTGCGCGCGCATGGCCGTGAGCTTGGCGCGACCGGAGGTCAGCGCGGACGCGGTCGAGCGGGGCCTTGCTCGCACGCGGTGGCCCGGGCGCTTCCAGACCATCGAGGGCGATCCTCCCATCATCCTGGACGGCGCGATGAACCCCGAAGCCGCGGCCGCGCTCGGCGCCGAACTCACGCGCGCATTCGACGGCCGACCCGTCGCGCTCGTCCTAGGGATGAGCCAGGACAAGACCCCGGTCGCCTTCGTCGAGGCCCTCCTCGCCGCGTGCCCGGCCGTCTCGTCGGTCATCGCGTGCTCGGCCGAGAACGCGCGCGCGATGGATGCGGCGGAACTCGCCGAGCGCCTCGAAACGGCCGTCCGCCTCCCCGTGCGGAGCGTTCCGGCCGTGAAGGACGCGCTTACAGCCGCGCGTCAGAGTGGATGTGGCGTCGTGTGCGTCACCGGTTCGCTCTACGTCATTGGCGACGCGTTCCGCGCACTCGGGATCGAGCCGTTCGCGTCGTAACAGGATCGGAGCGCCCTCTGTGTTGCGTTCGTCTCTCTTCGCGTTGGTCTGTCTGCCGCTCATGCTTGGCGGCGCGTTGCTTCTCGACGGCTGCAACGACGGTCGTCCTTCCACCGCCCCGCCTGCCGACAACGCGGAGTCGGACGCGCCCGAAGACGGCGCCGCTGACGCGTCGGCCTTTCTCGCCTCGAACCTGACCGGGGGCAAGCGCTACTTCGTTCAAGTGAGCGACCCGCACTTCGGAGGCGGCGGCGACGCGGGGACCTTCGCGGGAATCGACCCGGGGGAGCGCTTCAGCCGCGCGATCGAGGCGGTCGCGAAGCTCGACCCGCCGCCCGACTTCGTCGTCATCACCGGAGACCTCACCGACCATGGCTTCATCGGGGAGTACGACGCTTTCCGCCAGGCGCTCACGGCTGCGACGGACCTGCCGTTCTACGTGCTGCGAGGGAACCACGACCTGAGCCTGGCCGTTTTCCTCGACGCTTTCGAGGACCAGGAGTACATCGACCGACAGCGCATGGTCACGACCGGAGCCTGCTACGCCTTGGACTACCAGGGCGTTCGCATGCTCTGCCTGGATTCCGAGTCCTATGAGCCTGGCGGGGCCGAGTCCGAGTGGCTCGACGGGGAGGTCGCCTCCGTCGCCGACCGCCCGCTCCTCGTGCTCACACACAGGCACATCCACCCGATCGGCGTGCCGCTCGTGGATGAGTCCGGCTCGGGCGAGCCGCAGGCTCATGGCGACGAGCTGGAGGCGCAGATCACGAAGGCGCCCGGCCTGATCGCGATGCTCTGCGGCCACATCCACTACACCCAGGTGGTCGAGACCGAGAAGCTGACGCAGCTCTCGCTCACGTCGTCCTTCTTCGCGGTGGATGACCTGTCAGGGGGGACCAAGGTGCGGTGCGTCCACGTAGACGACGGACGGCTCGTATGGACCGCCGTGCTGACCGTGCCCGGGGGGGACATCGCGAAGGAGTACTCGCCGGAGTGACGGCGGGACGAAGTCCCAACGGCGCGAGGCCCTCGGAAAGCGATCCGGGCGGCCCCCGCCAGGGCCGCCCGGATCCACCGAAAGGAGGGATACGCTAATAGGTCCTCTTGCAGTTCACGACCGTTACTTCGGCGGGGGCGCTTCCGACGTTCTCCAGTCGGTAAGGGGTGGGGGAGTCGAGGTAGAACGCGTCGCCCTCGGCCAGGTCGTAGGTCCGGTGGTCGCACACGATCTGGACGGTTCCGCGGTTCACCATTCCGCTGACCTCGTCATGGTACTTGTGCAGCTTGGGCGTGACCTCCGAGCCCTCCTGGAGGACGATGTGATACATCACCATCTTGCGCGTAAGCACGTCGCGGGTCACGGTCTCGATCACCGCGCCGTCGTCCTCGATCCGCGATCTGTCCTCCGGCCGCGTCACGACGGCCTTCTCCGCCTCGCTCTCATCAAAGAAGAAACCCGCCGGCACCCCGAGCGCCCCCGCGATGTCCACCAGAGTGGCTACCGAAGGCATCGACTCGTTGCGCTCGACGCGCGAGAGGAACGCCCTCGAACAACCAGCCTTGCGAGCAACCGCCTCCATCGTGAGCATCCGTCGGGCCCGCAGGCGACGGATTTTCGTGCCGATATTGATGCGTTGCGCTTCTGTCTTCTGCCGATCCTGAGCCGTCATCGGAATCCTCCGTCTACTCCGCAGACGCAGTACCTGGGCAGGTCGTCCTCTGGAGTAACGTAGCGCCGAAGTTGCCCCAAGTCAACCTTGGGGCAATCCGTCCACTATCCATTGTCTAACCGCTGGAACCCGTAGAAACAGCGCGTCAACCGTCTGACACACGACACCGACAATAGTTCGCGCTGTCGAACACGGCCTTGCCTCAGCCCCGGCGCGCTTGGTCCCGGTCTCGACCGCCGGGCCCGGCAGAGGGCGCGTTCGAGAACGTCGCCTCATGCGGCGCGCCGCCAGGGACAAGGGCACAGAGCGCGATACGCAACTCAGGTATCGATACGTGGCACATTGAGGGAGTCCTGCATACGGGCGTGGATTCGTAAGCTTACGACGGTTGAGCCTCACCCAGCCAGGCGCTTAGGTGCGCCTCCAGCCGCCCCCAGATCTCGCCGAGACGCGGGAGATCGTCCGTGAAGTCATGGTCGGTCGCATACTCCGCCTGGAGGTACATCCGCGAGAGTTCCCGAGCCTCGTCGCGCAGGCCAGCCAGGTTCGAGGGCAGGTCGGAGAGGAACTCGCTCGCCGTCTTCTGAGGAGGCCGCGGGCACCCGCAGATCCGCGCGAGGGACATGAAGGCTCCGTAGGTGTGGAGAACGACATCGCGCGGCGATAGGTCGTGAAGACCGTCGGCGTCCGCGAACGGGTTCCGAAACTCAGGGGGCCGTCCGTCCCGCCGGAAGAGCCTCGGAAGACGCGGCAGAGCCAGCCGAGGCCGCACGCCCTTCAGGAACGCGCGCACCAGGAACGCGAGCACGGCAAGCCCCGCCAGCACGCCCAGGATGATCGCGAGCGGTCTGGCGAGGTCCGCAAGGACCGCCAGATCGGGAGGCGCCGCCTGGGGGGGCGGAGGCTCGGCGGGTCCGCGAGCATCGCTCGCGCCGGACTCCCCAGCCGCCGCCTGGCTCTCGGGCCCTTCGGCGTCGCGCGCGCTGGACTCCGTTGGGGACGACTCCTCGCGGCGCCGCTCCGTCCCGGATTCCGCCGCGCTCTCGGGAGCGCCGCTTTCCTCTCGCGGCTCGGGCGCTCCGCGCGGCTCCGACCCCGCTGACTCCTCGCCCTGACCATGGCGCGAGGATTCCTCGCCACTCGTCCCGCTCTCGCCGGAAGCGTCAGGCTTCTCCGCGTCCCCGCCCGGTCGCTCTCCGGCGTCCGACGGCTCCTCGTTTGCCTCGTCGCCCGGTCCGGGCTCGCCCTCGCCCGGTTCCGCGCCGCCGCCCTCGATCGTCCGCGTCCCGGACTCGCCCGGAGTGGGTTGCGGCCCATTCTCGGGTCCCTCCACCGAAGCGCCCTCGCCTTGGTCGGATGGCCTTGCCCGGCCCGGCTGGCCTCCCGGGTCCGTGCGGCCGGAGGGTGGGGCTTCGGCCTCCGAGGTCCCCGAGGCGGGCCCCTCCGGCAGCGCGGAGCGGCCTCCGTCCCGGCCAAAGTCGCGCGCAACGATGCTCTCTCCGGCGTGGCCGCCCGGGCGCGGCGCGATCCATGAGAGCGCCACGGCGGCCGCGACCAGCATGGCCGACGCGCCTAGCCAGTACACGCTCATGGCCGCCGGCATGCGCAGCTTCCGGCTGCTGAGGTAGAGGCTGAGCCCGCTCAGATTAGTGAGTGCGAGGAGCATCAACGCGGTGGCCGCGAAGCCTCCGGCGCAGAGGTAGCCCAGGTGGTAGGCTTCGCGTGCGCCGCGGGAGAGCGCGAGTTGGCCCGCGCCGAACACCACCGCCGCCACGAGCGACGACACCGCCACCGACCGGCCCGGTCTACGTCGATCGCGCGGTACTGGATCGAACATGCTCCCCGTCGCCGTCTCTTCGGTGTCGGGGTCCACGGTGCAGTCGCGGGAGATCCAGTTGATCGCGTACCAGGCCCCGCCGAACAGGGCGTAGTTTGTGAGCAAGGCGAGCGGAAAGGACAGACTGCCCGCGATCCCGCCGGCCGTGAGCGTGAACTTGGTGACGAAGAGCCAGACCACGACCGCGAGCGCCACAACGTACGGCATCGAGAGCCCGGCGTTGCCCTTGATGCTCCGCATCTTCGCGATGAGCACGGTCGCGATCACGAAGAAGAAGTACACGAACTGGAGCACCTGTCCGCCGTACGAGTACAGCGCCTCGCGAACGGACAGCACATAGAAGCCGAAGAACCACATGGCCAGGATCAGGAGGATCGGGATCAGGACGTCGTTGGCGACACTCGCCGACCGGATCCCGGGCCCCAGCATCTCGGCCATCGGGGACGGCGTCTCATGACGTCGGTTGTCGCGTGAGTCCGCCATTGCCACCGTCCCGGCGCCAGCTAGCCCTTGCCTCCGAGGAGGGCGAACAGCCCGATGACGATCCCGATGACCACGATGACCGCGACGACGGCGAGCGCCACCTTGCCCGCCGAGACCGGCTTCGTGCCCTGCACCTCGCCGGTCTGACCGTTCACGATGGCCCGGAAGAACTTGGTCTTGTAGGTGTACGAGAAGATCCAGGTCGGCAGGTACGAAAGCTGTGAGGCCTGGTTGGTGATCTGGCAACTGACCGAGTCGAGCCGCTCGATGAGGCGCTGGCACTCGTCCCGTTCGTAGCCCTCGATACGGTTCTGGCACTCCGTCCAGGCCACGTTCTCCGGCTTCCCGGGGAGTTCGGCCTTGAAGCCGGCGACATAGTCGTCCTCCCACGGGCGCGCCCCGCCGAAATCGAAAGGCATGATCTGGTCGGCCTCGCTCTGGGCGAGCTTGCCGCTCGCGCAGACGTGATCGAAGTAGTGGCCGTTGTGGACGCCCGACCGGGGGTGCCACACCTGGTAGGGCTCGTCCTCCTCATAGTGCTCGGTCTTGCCGTCCGACGTGGTGCGCGTCTTGCTCACCCGGCGGTACTTCGTCTCGCTGTACTGCCCGTGCCAGTTCGAGATCACATCGACCGTGAAGCTCCAGAACGGCACGTACATGCCCTCATAGCCGCGCGACTGGAACGTCTGCAGCAGGTCGCCCGGCTTGAAGAGGCCCTTCTCCAGCCACTGCTGGAACAGCGAGAGCGCTTGGGGCTTGTCCACATGGAACGGGATGATCGTCGACCCACGCTGCTCCTCCACCCGCTCGGGAGGAAGCGGCGTCGCGAACTCCGAGCCGCAGAACTCGCAGGTCTTCGTGAGCGAGGCCGGGTCGAATGTAGCCGAGGCGCCGCAGTTCGGGCACGCAAACGCTTGGAGTTCAGCCACGGGCGTCTCCTTCTCGTCGTGCGACGGTGCACTGGTGGTCCGAGGTCGTGGTCGCGTTACGCAAGTCTACTTCGTGCGCCGAGAGCGCGAACCTGCCCGCGGCGGTCCCACGGGAACGCCGCGGCCATCAGATCGTCCAACGGGCAGGGGGCGGGCGTGGAGGCGCCGTAAATGCGCAGCGGTCCGGCGCGCCCGGACCGCACGGAGGTGCAACCGATGACCGAACGCAAAGCGATGCGCGGCGGAAGGGCGCTGGCCACCGCCGCCCTGGCCGCCCTGATCTTCCTGGCGGCGGGCGGCGGGCGCTTGCGCGCCGTGCTCGCGCAGGACGCGCCGAGCCTTCCGAGCGGGCCCGATCTCTCCGCTTTGGCGGTGGCGGAGACGCGGACGGCGGCCTCACTCGAGTCGATGATGGGCGAGGGACGCTTCTCGAAGATCCTCTACCTCTAC
>CAZCER010000012.1:0-18247 GCA_964497385.1 uncultured Armatimonadia bacterium
GCCGATGATCGCGACGTCCAGCTTGTCGTTCGCGCGCTGCGCCCGAACGGCTCTCGAGAGGAAGAGCGGCGTGGCGCCCGCGGCGGCGGCGGCCACGCGCTTCAGGAACGCACGCCTGCTCGTCTCCTGCGGCATCGGACGTTCACCTCCGCCTCAGGGCGGGGCGCAAGCGTTGCGCCCCGCCCGACCATCGTGTGGCGCCTAGAGCCCGAAGTCCCACCCCGCACGGTATTCCTTGGTGAGGAACTCCTCGGCCTCGGGGCAGTTCGGGATCCTCATGCTCGGGCCGTCGTACTCGAGGCGCTTCCCAAGCCGCACCGCGACGTTTCCGAGCAGAATGGCCTCGCTCATGGGGCCGGCGTAGTGGAAGTTGGAGATCGCGCCGGGCACCTCGCTGAGGCCCTTGCGGCCCGCTGCCTCGACCCCGGTCTCGCCCTTGCACTGCATGACCCACTCGCGCATGTGCCCGGGCGAGCGCGGTAGGAACTCGGGCAGCTTGCCGACCTCCACGATCTGTCCGTCCTTGTAGATCTTCGGGTCCTGGCCGTAGTCGCCCGGGATGACCATGGTGCCCTTGGTCCCGATGTAGAGGTTTCCGGTGCCGGGAAGATCGACGTCCTGTGGGAGGTCGCCGGGCTTCGGAGGGAAGAGGCCGCCGTCGTACCAGTATTGGAGGAACCCGGGGCGGCCGTTGCGGGGGCCGAACTCCCACTTCACGACGGAGGAGTTCGGGAACGCCTCCTCGGTCGCACCGTTGATCTGAACGGGCTCGACGGCGAGCGGGTAGCCCGGTTCGAGCGCCCAGAACGTTCCGTCCATGGTGTGGCATGCCATGTCGCCGAGCGCTCCGGCGCCGAACTCGTACCAGCCGCGCCACACGAACGGGTGATAGGCGCCGGCCTTGAATGGACGCATCTTGCAAGGGCCGATCCAGGCGTCCCAGTCGAGGTTCGCGGGGATCTCGTCTTCGCCGTCGGGGCGGTTCATGCCCTGGGGCCAGACGGGACGGTTGGTCCAGGTGTGAACCTCCTGGATCTGTCCGAGCTTGCCGGACCGAACCATCTCGTAGATGACGCGCCAGTAGTCGCCCGCGTGGCCCTGGTTGCCCATCTGCGTGGCGACCGGGTGCTTCTTGGCGGCCTTGGTGAGGGCGCGCGCTTCCCAGCAAGTTTGCGTGAGCGGCTTCTGAGTGTAGACGTGCTTTCCGAGCTGCATCGCGATGATCGTCGCCGGGTAGTGGTGGTGGTCGGGCGTTCCGATCATCACGGCGTCAAAGAGGTCGGCGCGCTCATCGAACATCTTGCGGTAGTCCTGGTAGACGAAGGCGCGGGGAAACGCGCTCTTGGCGTCCCCGACGCTGTCCAGGTCGACGTCGCAGAGGCACACGCAGTTCTCGCCCAGGTCGCGCATGCCGCTCCAGTGGGACCCGCCGATGCCGCCGACGCCGATGATCGCGACGTTGAGCTTGTCGTTGGGGCTCTTCGCTCGCGCCGCGGCCGAGAGGAAGAGCGGCGTGGTCCCCGCCGCGGCGGCCATGCGCTTCAGAAAGCCACGCCTATCGGTACGACTCAACATGTGACAGATACCTCCGAGGTCACCGCGTGGTGACGGTTAGTCGGGCTCGTCCTCGCACCGAGCCTCGGTCGCCTAGTGGAACTTCCAACCTTCGCGGTAGTCCTTGCTCAGCAGCTCCTCCGCCTCGGGGAGGTTGGGGATCTTCATGCTCGGGCCGTCGTACTCGATGGGCTGGCCCATGCGCATGGCGATGTTCCCGAGATGGATCGTCTCGGTCATCCCGCCCGCGTACACGAAGTTGGACTTGGTGGTGTCCGTCCCCCGGATCGCGTTGAGCCACTCGGCGTAATGGTCCTGGTTCGGGCACTTCGGGAGGAGTTCGGGGACGTCGTTCAGCCCCGCTTCCTTCTCCTGGGGCCAGATGTGGATCGGTCCGCCGGAACTCTCGAAGAGCAGCACGCCCTCCGAGCCGATCCAGACGGTGCCGTTGCTCGGGAGGTCCCAAGCGACGTCTTCGCCGAGTTGCTCGGGCTTCTCGGGCTTGAGGCCGCTCTCGTACCAGTACTGCTGGAACCCGGGGCGGCCATCCTTCTCGGGGAAGTTCCAGCGCACGATCGCGTGAGCCGGGAAGGCCTCCGAGGTGATGCCCTCGACGAGCAGCGGCTCGACAAGGGTCGGGTAGCCGGGGTCCATCGTCCAGAACATGCCGTCCATCATGTGGCAACCCATGTCCCCGAGCGCGCCGGTGCCGAAGTCGAACCAGCCGCGCCAGACGAAGTCATGGTAGACGTTTCCGCCCTGAGGCCACTGCGCCTTGAACGGGCGCATCGGCGCCGGGCCGATCCAGAGGTCCCAGTCCAGATTCGCGGGGATCGGATCCTCTCCGTCGGGACGGTTCATGCCCTGCGGCCACCAGCCGGTCGCGCGGTCGGTCCAGGTGTGCGTCTCGAGCACCGCGCCGATGCCGCCGGCGTTCACGTAGTTGTAGAGCTGCCGCCACGCGTCGCTCGCGTGGCCCTGGTTGCCCATCTGGGTCGCGAGTTCCGGATGGGCGATGCCGAGTTCCTTGAGTTGACGACCCTCCCAGGCGGTGTGAACGAGCGGCTTCTGGGTGTAGGTGTGCAGCCCAAGCTGCATGGCGATGACCGAGGCCGGGAAGTGGTGGTGGTCCGGCGTGCCGATCATGACGCCGTCGATCTCGTCGGCGTGCTTCTCGAGCATGATCCGGTAGTCCTGGTAGGCGGCGGCGTTCGGCCACCGCTCCTTCGCGCCGCCCCAGCGGCCGGAGTCCACATCGCAGTAGCAGGGGCAGTCGACGCCTAAGCGCGTCATCTCATTCATGTGCATGCCGCAAATGCCGCCGGTGCCCACGAATGCGATGCGTAGGTCGTCGTACTTCTCCTGCGCTCTCGCGCGCGCGGACAGGAACAGCGGCGTCGCGACGGCTCCCGCCGCCAGCTTCTTGAGGAAGTCTCTCCGTGTGTCCATGCCCATCACGTGCCTCCGATCGGTGCGGGCGAGGGATCCTCGGCCCGCCGGGTGCGCGGTGGGCCGGAGCTAGAAGCTCCAGCCTTCGCGATACTGCCGGTTGAGCATCGCGTTCGCTTCGGGGATGTTCTTGATCTTCATGTTCGGGCCGTCGTACTCGATCGGTTGCCCCAGGACCGTGGCGATGTTCCCGAGGAGGATGGTCTCGGTCATCGGGCCGGCGTAGCCGAAGTTGGACTCCGTCTTGTCCTCACCCTTGATGGCATTGAGCCACTCGGCGTAGTTGTCCTCATTCGGGCAGCGCTCAAGGAGCCGCGGGACCTCGCCGACTTCCGCGAGGCGCCCCTCGGGGATGGTCCAGATGCCGCCGCCGTAGTCGCCGGGAACGACCATCTTGCCTTCGGTTCCGATCCAGATGCTTCCGGTGTCGGGGATCTCCTTGCCTTGCTCCAGGTCGTCCGGACGCTGAGGCTTGAGACCGCCCTCGTACCAGTACTGCACAAAGCCCGGGCGATCGGCGGTCGCGGGGAAGGTCCACTTGACGACCGCGCTGCTCGGGAAGGCTTCCTTCGTGAGGTTGTTCACGACGATCGGCTCGATGACCGTCGGATAGCCCGGGTCCATCGTCCAGAACATGCCGTCCATCGTGTGGCAAGCCATGTCGCCGAGGGCGCCCGCGCCGAAGTCGATCCAGCCGCGCCAGACGAATGGATGATAGGCCCCGTCCTTGAACGGGCGGACGGGCGCGCCGCCGAGCCAGACGTCCCAATCGAGGGTGTCCGGAACGGGATCCTGGCCCTCGGGGCGATCCATGCCCTGCGGCCACACGGGGCGGTTCGTCCAGGTGTGGATCTCCTGGATGTCGCCGATGCCCCCGGCCTTGATGAACTCATAGAGGACGCGCCAGGCGTCGCCGGCGTGGCCCTGGTTGCCCATCTGAGTCACGATGCCGGGGTGCGCGGCGGCGGCGCCGGCCAGGGCCCGAGCCTCCCAACAGGTCTGGGTGAGCGGCTTCTGGGTGTAGACGTGCTTGCCGAGGTTCATCGCGAGGATCGTGGCGGCGTAGTGGTGGTGGTCCGGTGCGCCGATCATCACCGCGTCGATGTTGTCGGCTTCCTTCTCGAACATGACGCGGTAGTCCTGATAGCCCACCGCTTCCGGCCACTTGTCCTTCGCGCCGCCCCAGCGGGCGGTGTCGACGTCGCAGAAGCACTTGCAGTTCTGGCCGAGCCGCTGCATCTCGTTGCAGTGCGCTCCGCCCATTCCGCCCGTGCCGACGAAGGCGATGTTCAGCGCGTCGTTCGCGCCCTGCGCCCGCGCGCTCTTCGGGAGAAAGAGCGGCGCGGTGATCGCGGCCGCCCCCATAGTCTTCAGAAACCCACGTCGAGTGGTGTTGGGAGTCATGCGTTCAGTCCCTCCGGGATGGTCGTGCGGGCGACAGAGGCCCGTCTGCTAACCGGGGATGTTTCGGTCTTGGCGCAAGATACCCTGCCTTCGTCCGGCGCGCATCTTCCCAGCCCTCCGTGACGACGCGCGCATCGTGCGAGGGGTAGAGGGGGCTCGGGCGCCGCGACGAAAGCAACCTGCGCAGTCATCCCACGCGCGATGGAGGTGAGGGCCGAACCCGCACCGCCCGAGGCGCGCGACCCGCTCACGGAGAGGACCAAGAGCCCGTGCTGAAGCCACTCCCGCTGATCTTGGCGTGCGCGCTCGCCCTTGTCGAGGTTCCGGCCATGTGCCAAATGGAAGTCACTCGCACCGATGCGCCCGGCGCCGCCCGGACCAACTCCCACTACGTCTCGAACCGCGCGCCGCTCCGCCCCAGCGCGTTTGTGAAGCTCCCCATTGGAGCCGTGCGCCCCGGCGGATGGGTGCTCCGACAACTCGAACTCACCCGCGACGGCTACACAGGCCGCCTGCCGGAGATCAGCCCTTGGTGCAAGAAGGAGGGCAACGCCTGGCTCGACCCCACCGGCGGCGGCTCGAACGGGTGGGAGGAACTGCCATACTGGCTGAAGGGCTACGGCGACCTGGCGTACGTCCTTCGGGATGAAGCCCTCGTTGCCGAGACCAAGGTCTGGATCGAGGGCATGCTTGCAAGCCGGCAGCCTGACGGCTGGTTCGGCCCCGCCGGCAACCGCACGTCACTCGACGGCGCACCCGATCTGTGGCCGAACATGATCGCGCTGAACTGCTTGCAGTCGTACTACGAGTTCACCGGCGATGAGCGCGTGCTCGACCTGATGACCGGCTACGTCCGCTGGGAGATGGGCGTCCCCGAGGACAAGTTCGTGGCCGGCTTCTGGCCCGACCTCCGTGCGAGTGACAACATCGAGAGCGTCTACTGGCTCTATAACCGGACAGGCGAGGAGTGGCTTCTCGACCTCGTCCCGAAGATCCACCGGTGTTCCGCGCGCTGGGATGAGGGAATGCCGAACTGGCATGGGGTGAACATCTGCCAGGGCTTCCGCGAGCCGGCCGTCTACGCGGTGCTCTCCGGCGCCGAGAGCGACCGCCTGGCCTCCGAGACGCGCTATCAGGAGGTCCGCGGGCTGTACGGCGTCGTGCCCGGCGGCATGTTCGGCGCGGACGAGAACTGCCGCGAGGGCTACGACGACCCCCGTCAGGGCGCGGAGACGTGCTCGATGGTCGAGTTTATGCACTCCGACGAGATGCTTCTCGGGATGTTCGGCGACCCCGTGTACGCCGACCGCTGCGAGGAGATCGCCTTCAACGACTTCCCGGCCTCGCAGACGCCCGACCTGAAGGGCCTGCACTACCTCACGTCCCCGAACCAGGTGCTCCTCGACGCCTCGAACAAGAGCCCCGGCATCCAGAACGGCGGGACGATGTTCAGCTACGACCCGCACAATTACCGCTGCTGCCAGCACAACGTGAGCCACGGCTGGCCCTACTACGCGGAGCATCTCTGGATGGCGACCCCCGACAACGGTCTCGCCGCGCTCCTCTACGCCGAATCCGACGTGACCGCCGCGGTGGCGGACGGCGCCGAGGTCACGATCACCGAGAGCACGGGCTATCCGTTCGAGGAGCGTGTGCGGTTCACGGTGGAGACCGCGAGGCCGGTCGCGTTCCCGCTCTACATCCGCGTGCCTGGCTGGTGCTCGAAGCCCTCGCTCAAGGTCGCCGGTCAGACCGTGGCCGTCCCCGACGAGGCCGGGGCCTACATCGGCATCGAGCGCGAGTGGCGCGACGGGGACGCGGTCGTCCTGGACTTGCCTTTCGAACTCGGCGTCACGCGGTGGGCGGGCAACCACAACGCCGCGTCGGTGCGCTATGGTCCGCTCTGGTTCTCGCTCAAGATCGGCGAGCGCTGGGAGCGCTACGGAGGAACCGACGAGTGGCCGGCCTACGAAGTGCACCCGACCGCTCCATGGAACTACGGGCTGGTGCTCGATGAGGAAGACCCCACGCGGGGCATGAGCGTGCAGTGGAGCGACGCGCCGCTCGCCGGACAGCCTTTCACCGTCGAGGAAGCGCCCATCCGTATTCAGGCGCGCGCGAAGCGCATCGAGAACTGGAAGCTGCTGCCCGACCTGAACCTGATCGATGAACTGCAGGACAGCCCCGTGCGGTCGGACGCTCCCGCGGAAACGGTGACGCTGATCCCGATGGGCTGCGCCCGGCTCAGGATCTCGTCCTTCCCCGTCATCGGTGACGGGCCCGAAGCGCGGGAGTGGGTCGCCCCGCCGCCGCTGCGGCACGAGGCGAGCCATGTGCATGACAGCATCTACGCGCCCTCCGACGGCCGGGAGCCCTCAGCCTCCGGCGATCAGGCCATTCCCCGCTTCACCTGGTGGGACCACCGCGGCACGGAGGAGTGGCTGACGTACCGCTTCGAGGAGCCGCGCGAAGTCAGTTCGGCGGCGCTCTACTGGTTCGACGATACGGGGACGGGCCAGTGCCGCGTGCCCGCGTCGTGGCGGCTCGAGTACCGTGACGGGGAGGCCTGGCGCCCGGTCGAGGCTCGGGGCGAGTACGGCTGCGCCATCGACGCGTACAACGAGGTCGCGTTCGCACCCGTCACCACCGACCAGGTCCGCGTCGTCGTGCGGCTTCAGGATGGCTTCTCCGGCGGGGTGCTGGAGTGGAAGGTGCGGTAGGCGTACTGGAGGGGCGGAACGGTCCCGTCCGGCCCGCTCCCCTGGCGTCAAGGAGGCCCGCTATGCCCGAAGTCCGTTGGGATCGCATGTTCCCCGATCAGCTCGAAGCCCGGTTCGCGGAGTGCCCGGTCGTGTACCTCACGTATGGCCTCTGTGAGCCGCACGGTCCGCACTGCGCGACCGGGCTCGACGCCCTGAAGGCCCACGCCATCGCCTGTCTCGCGGCCGAGGAGCACGGCGGGATCGTCGCCCCGCTCGACTACTGGCACATCCACGAGGTCGGCGTGTACGCGACCTGGGCTCATGCCGTTGTGGGCGAGGTCGAGCGCTCCTGGCTCACGACCATGCCGCCCTGGCAGCACTTCAAGAACGTGCTCTACCACATCCGGGCGGTGGACGCGCTCGGCTTCCACGCCGCGATCCTCCTCACCGGCCACTATGGTCCGAACTGGGAGGACCTGAATCGCCTCCGCGAACTCGTCCAGCCGTACGTGGGAGCGCGGCTCTACTCTCTGCCGGACTTCGAGGCGAACACCCCCGGCTTCGACAACGACGGCCAGAGCGGCGGCGATCACGCCGGCAAGGTGGAGACCTCGCTCCTCGCGGCCCTCATGCCCGAGTGCGTGGACCTCACGCGCATCCCGCCCGTGGACGCCCCAGGCCCGCACTGGGCGATGGGCCCGAACGCGCGCCAGGCCGACCGCCGCGTCGGGGAGCGCATGGTGGCCGACGAGGTGCGGTTCCTCGGCGCGAAGGCGCGCGAACTGCTCGAGGAGTTCGACCGGGTTCGACCGGATGTGCGGTTGCGTGGGTTCGCGGAGACGGAGCGGCTATGGGAAGACGTCGTGCGGCCCGCTTTGGCCGAGTTCCTGACCATGCGCCAGCCCGAGGATCCCGGGGCGCTCCCCGAGGGCAGCGTGTGGCGGACGAACTGGCGGATACCACACCCTACCTACTGAGCCTTGCGCAGATGGAGCAGTCCGCGTCGGGTTCGGAGGGGCCGCATGGGGAGGGTCCCGCGTAGCGGGAGGGACCCCAACCGGCCCATTCCATGGAGCGGCGTGCCTCCGGCTCCACGTGCGAGACAGGCGTCCGAGAGACGGGCCGGTTTGGGGCCCACCGCCTTCGGCGGTCCCCCGAATGCCGCCCCTCCGTACACCATCTGGGAAGAGGTCAGTAGAGGACGGCCACCCGAGCGGACGGTCAGACGATCGAGACAGGGGTGTGCACCATGCGGTTGTTCACAGCGATGAGCATGAGCTTGCTGGGAGGGACCTTGGCCATGGCCGACGTGAATGTGAAGGATTTCGGAGCGGTCGGGGACGGCGTCACGGACGACACGGCCGCGATCCAGGCAGCTTTGGACGCGGCCGAGGCGGGCGGGCCTATCTGCTACGCTCCGCCTGGCCTGTACCGCATCGACGGCGCGCTCGTCGTCCCGCCCGGTGTGACGTTCGAGGGCGCCTCGGGCGGCGTCCCGCACTCGGAGCATCCCATCGGCGCCGTGCTGCTGGCCTATGGCGGACGCGGTGACGAGAACGGCGCACCGCTTGTGACGCTGCGGCCGAACGCGGTGATCCGCGAGATGGTCGTCCACTACCCGGAGCAGACGCTTCCGGACGTGGCGCCCTACCCGTGGAGCATCCGCATCGACGGCGAACTCTGCCAGATCACCGACATGACCCTCACAAACCCGTACCAGGCGCTCGACCTCGGCACGAACTGGAACGAACTGCATACGGTCCGGAACGTTTTCGCGTGCCCTCTCAAGACGGGCGTCTTCATCGATCAGACCACCGACATCGGCCGCATCGAGAACGTCCACTTCAACCCGAACTTCTGGACGCGGATGGCGCTCGAGCCGCGCTACAACGGCGCCGACATCAAGGCCTACCTCGAGAAGAACCTGGTCGGCTTCAAGATCGGGAAGACGGACTGGGAGTACATCACGAACTGTTTCGTCATCTTCCCGGTGATCGGCTTCCACTTCGACAACTTCGGCCACGGTCCCGGCAACGCCGTCATCACTCAATCGGGCGCGGACATCTGCCCCGTAGCCGTGCGCGTGGACGCGACTCAGCCCCACGCGGGCATCGAGTGGTCGAACGGTCAGTTCATGGGGACCATCGAGATTGGCCCGCACAACTGGGGACCGATCAAGCTCTCGAACTGCGGCTTCTGGACGGTGCCCGAGACCCGCGAGCAGATCGTGAAGGAAGGCCCGAGCACGCTCATCCTGACCGGCTGCCACTTCAACGCGTGGGACATCCCGGCTGAGGGCGCGGCGTGCATCCGTGCGAACGGCGGGCGCCTCATCGTGAACGGGTGCGACTTCGAGGCCCCGAAGCCGGCGGTCTCGCTCCAGGAGGGCCTCGTCGCGGCCGTCATCATGGGGAACCTGTTCCGGATCCCGGACGCGATAGCGGACACCTCCGGCGCCGACGTGCAAGTGGGGCTGAACGCGAGTCAGTAGCGCCCGTACTCCGCAAGCGCCTCGTACATGGCGACCATGTTCGCGGGCGGGACGTCAGCCTGGATGTTGTGCACGGTGTTGAAGACGTACCCGCCCCCGGGCATGAGCGACTCGACGTTGCGCCGGACCTCGTCGCGCACCTCACCGGGCGTGCCGTGCGGCAGCGTGTGCTGTGTGTCCACGCCGCCACCCCAGAACGACAGCGCGTCGCCGAAGTCGCGCTTGAGCGCCACCGGCTCCATACCCGCCGCGGCGATGTGAACCGGGTTGAGGATCTCGACGCCCGCCTCGATCAGGTCAGGGAGGATCTCGCGCACCGAGCCGCACGAGTGGAAGAGGAGCTTCGAGCCGGGCGCCGCTCGGTGGATGCACTCGAACAGCTCCGCGAGCCTCGGCAGGAACACCTCACGGAAGAGCGCAGGGGGCACAAGCTGCGAGTCCTGTGTGCCGTAGTCGTCAGCCTCGAGGATAGCATCGACCACATCGCCGAGTTCCCCGAGCGCCATCTCCCAGAAACGGATCTTCAGTTCGAGCACCTTGTCGAGCAGCGCCTCGGCCAGCGGGCGGTCGAGCATCAGGTCGCAGAGGAGGTTCTCCATGCCGCGCAGGCGGCAAGCCATCTCGCACAGGCCGGCGCAGAGCCCCTTCAGCACCACACCGTAGCCTGCCTGGCGGTGCGCCTCCGCCTGGGCTCGCAGGCCCGCGACTCGTGAGAGGTCGTCGGGCACAGGCCACGCGTGACTGGCGACGTCGGCGGCGGTCACGTCAGTCCCGTCGAGAGGGCTGCGCACCAGGCTGTAGTACAGGCCGGGGTCCTTCGGCATGCGGTGCGTGAGGCCCCACTCATCGCGGTACTCCCAGGCGTCGCCGGTGTCGGTCGGGGGCGCGAGGATCGAGTTGCTTGTGATCGGGAAGAGGCCCTTCACGTCTACCCCGAGGCGCACGATCACGTCGTCGTGTGGGACGACGACCTGCTGGATGTCGTCCACGACCAGCGGCTCACGGCACTCCAACCCAAGCGCGTCGCGGAGCCCCGCGTAGGCGCGCTTCGTGATGCCGGTGACGTGCGTGCCGGAGAGGTCGAGCGGCACGCGATCGGGCTCGCGGTGGTCGAGCGCGGTGAGGAGTCTCTCACGCGATGTCACGCGGCAGCGCCTCCTTGCCGTCACTATGCGCTTCGGGCTGTGCGGCGACCTGCCGGACCTCGTGTTGCGCGCCCCGGTTTCGCGGTGTAGCCTTTCCGTTCGACGGACCGGGGTGGCTCCCGTAGGAGTGTGCGCTTGATGAGAGACGACAGCCGTTCCAGGCGGAGCGGCGAGGCGGCGCCCGTACTGGAGTTCGCCGGCGTGGGGCTCTCCCGAGACGGCAGGCGACTGCTGCGCGACGTCTGCTGGACCATCCATCGAGGCGAGCACTGGGCCGTTCTGGGCGCGAACGGCTCCGGCAAGACCATGCTTCTGAGCATCGCCGCCGGGTATCTGTGGCCCACCGAGGGCTCCGTTTCGATCCTGGGGCGCGACTATGGCGACGTGGATCTGCGCGAACTGCGTCAGCGCATCGGGTGGGTGAGTTCCGCGCTGCACGACCGCGTGCCGGGCCGCGCCAAGGTTCTGGAGGTCGTGCTGAGCGGCGCGGACGCCTCGCTCGGCGTGCCGCGCGACTGGGATCGAGCCACCACCGAGCGCGGTCGCGACCTCTTGCGGCGCATGGGCCTGGCGGACGCGGGAGCCCAGCGCTTCGGCACCCTCTCGCAAGGGGAGAGGCAGCGCGTTCTGGTCGCCCGGTCACTCATGGCCGAGCCGGACCTGCTGGTGCTCGACGAGGTCTGCTCAGCGCTCGATCTTGCGGCGCGCGAGTCCGTGCTTGGGAGCCTGGGCGAGCTGGCCGCCGACCCCGCGGGGCCGACGCTCGCTTTCGTCACCCACCACGTGGAGGAGATCGTGCCTGCGTTCAGCCATGCCCTGGTGCTCAGGGGAGGGAGCATCCTCGCGGCGGGCCCGCGCGAGAGAGCCCTGACCTCGGAGACGCTCTCGGAAGCTCTCGGCGTTCGGGTCGAGATCGACGGCCGCGACGGGCGTCTCTGGCCGCGCGTGGTTCCGGTCGAGTAGCGGGCAGGGCCCGACGGCCCGAGGCCCGAACCGCACGACAGGACGCCGGGAGGTGGGCTCATGAAGGTTGCGATGAGCACGGAGATCGCGCCCGACCGCACACTCGAGGAGTGCGCGAGGATGGCGGTCGAGGCTGGTTACGACGGGCTTGAGATCGTCGTCACGCCTCCGTACGCCGACCTCGCGGACCTGGAGCGCGATTGCGGCGCCGTGCGCGAAACGCTCCTCCGTTACGGCCTGGAGGCCGCGTGCGTAACGTCGCTCTGGTACGTCGACGGGAGCGGCGTGACCGAGGACGCGGTGCGTCGGGTCATTGAGCTATCGGCGCGCCTTCGCTCCCCGATCGTGAAGGTCGCGCCTACGCGGAAGCCCTCCGCCCAGGCGACGGACAGCGACTTCGCGCGCTGCGCGGCTTCGCTCAAGCGCTGCGCGGTTACGGCGCAGGAGTGCGGCGTGGTTCTCACCGTGGAGAACCAGCTCGGGATGCTCGCGGAGAGGGTAGGGGGGCAGGACCGCCTGCTCGACGAGGCCGCCAGCCCCCGCGTGGGCGCGGCGCTCAACCCCGCGAACGCCTTCGCGGTGGACGAGGATCCGGTCGATTCGGTCGACATCCTGGCCGACCGCCTCTACCTCGTTCGCGTCAAGGACGCCCGCTCAGGCGCCGACCATCCGACCTGGACGCCGACGATGACCGGGCTTGTCGATCTCGCGTCCGTGTTCCTGCGGCTGAAGGACATTGGCTACGGCGGCTACATTGTCGCGGAGTGCCCGCTCGCGTCCGAGTGGTTTGAGGCGGATGAGGAACTCCGCACGCCGGAGGCCTTCGCGCGACATGAACGCGACCGGATCCATGAGCTGCTGAGCATCGCGTACTGACGGCATAGCGGCGGGGTTACCAGAAGAAAGCGGGCTCTCGACGGGGCAGCCGGCGGGTGTCGGTGGAGGCTATGGGAGAGGCTTCCCGATCATGTCCTGCGGAACCAACAGACCGAAGCTGCGCAGAATCGTGGGCGCGACGTCGTAGAGAGAGGCGCCCGTCCGTTCGCCCGCGGCCGGCGCGTCGGGGCCGGCGAGGATGAAGAGGCCCTCCTGCGCGTGGTTCGCGTCATCGGGTCCGGTGTCGTTCTCGAAGATGTGAATGGCGCCGTCCTGCAGCGTTCCCGCGGAGCGCCAGTCGAGGTTGCCGAAGTAGGCGATGAGGTCCGGTGGAACGCCGTTCACCGTCCGGTAGAGGTCCTCGGGTCGGAAGAGCCGGGTCCCGATGGGCCGCCCAGTCTCGTCACCCAGGGCCTCCAGCGCGGCGATCAGCTCGTTTCGAGCCGCCTCGTACGCGTCGGGAGCGATGACGCCTTGCGGCTCGCGGCCCGCGACGTTCAGCATGATGCGCCCGTAGTAGCCCCCGTCGCCCCAGGCTCTGGTGCGGCTGAAGTCGATGTCGGCGGGCTCGATCCGAGTGGCCGCGCCGCGCTCGCGCACCCCGTCCTTGAGCGCGAGCCAGCCGTTCGCGATGAGCCACTCGTTGACCGCGATCCCGCCGCGCATGGTCTTGGCGCCGTGGTCGGAGACCACCAGGACGGTGTCAGCGTCTTCGGTGCGCTCGAGGATGGTCCCGATCTCCGAGTCGAGGAACTGATGGTAATCGGCGATGGCGGAGGCGAACTCGTTGCCGGGCTCGTAGAGACGGTGATCGGGGGCGCAATAGCGCCAGAACGCATGGTACAGGCGGTCTGGGCCCATCTCGACGAACCAGAAGAAGTCCCAGTCTTTCGACTCCATCATCGCGCGGTACGCGCGGAAGTGCTCGGCGGTGAAGTCATAGATGCGCTGCAGGAGATCGCGCTTGTCCTCGGTGCGGAAGTCGTGCACGTCGAGTTGGTAGTTGGGCGCGGCGGCCAGCAGTTCGCGGCGGAACGTTTTGGGGTGGCAGAAGTCCGATGCGGTGTCCGGGGCCAAGAAGCAGGACGCCAACCAGCCGTTCATAGGCTTTGGAGGGTAGGTGAGCGGGACGGCGATGACAAGCGACCGCAGCCCCTGTCTGCCGAGAAGGTCCCACACGGTGGGCTCATGCACCGAGAGCGACGTACCGATCGAGAGGCCCTCGTAGCTGTGGTCCTTGCGGTTGCGGAACCCGTAGAGCCCGAGCGTGCCCGGGTCCTTGCTTGTGGCCATGCACATCCACGCCGGGCACGTGATGGCGGGGATGGTGCTCGTGAGGCGTCCGTAGGAGCCGCGCGCCATCAGCGATCGGAGGTTGCGGAGGCCATCCCCGGGCTCATCGAGGATGAGCTGCGGGGTGGCGCAATCTAAGCCGATCACCAAACAGCGCTTGCGTCCCTTGGCCATGGGAATCCGCGAACCTACTCTCCCGCGGGAACCGGGCTCGCGTCCGCGCGACCGATGCTCACGTGGGTGAAGCCCTCTCGCGTCACGTCATCGGGCCGGTAGAGGTTGCGCCCATCGAAGACGACGTTGCCGGCCATGAGGCGCTGAAGCTTCTTCCAGTTCGGGAGCGAGAAGACCTGCCAATCGGTCATGACGACCAGGGCGTCGACGGTGGTCGCGGCGTCGTACTGCGACGCGCAGCCGATGACGCCCTCGTCCCAGCATTCGCGTACGCGGTCCACCGAGGCCGGGTCGTACACCTGAACGATGCATCCGGCCGCGACGAGATCGTTGATGAGCGTGAGGGTGGGGGACTCCCGGATGTCGTCGGTGTCGCGTTTGAACGAAAGCCCCCAGACGCCGATGCGCTTCCCGGCGAGGTCCCCGTCGAAGTGCGAGCGGATCTTGGAGAACATGAGGTGCTTCTGGCCCTCGTTCACTTCGTGGACCGCCGAGATCAGCTTGGTGGCGTAGCCGTGCTGATCGCCCAGACTCCTGAGGGCCTGGACGTCCTTCGGAAAGCACGACCCGCCATAGCCCACGCCGGGGTAGAAAAAGTGGGAGCCGATGCGCTTGTCGGCTCCGGCCGCGAGGCGCACGCGCTCGACGTCCGCGCCGAGTCGCTCGCAGAGGTTCGCGATCTCGTTGATGAAGGAGATCCGCGTCGCGAGGAACGCGTTCGCGGTGTACTTGGTCATCTCCGCCGACCGGTTGTCCATGAGGAAGACGGGGGTGTTCGAGCCGAGATACGGGCGGTGCAACGCCGCGACGCTTTCGCCCGCCTCGCGCTCGCGGCATCCGATGACCACGCGATCGGGATCCACGAAGTCCTTGAGGGCCTGCCCCTCGCGAAGGAACTCCGGATTCGAGACGACGCTGACATCCGTGCGAGCCATCTCCTCGAGGATGCCTCGGACCCAGTCGGCGGTGCCGACCGGCACGGTGCTCTTGATTGTCAGGACGAGACCGCGCGGGGCGTGGGAAGCGACGGCTCTGACCGCCGCCTCGACCTGGCTGAGGTCCGACGAGCCGTCCTCGCGGGGGGGAGTGCCCACCGTCACAAAGGCGTAGGCCGCCTCGGCGAAGGCCTCTTGGGCCGAGGTCGTCGCGCGGATGCGGCCCTCGGCGAGGTTCTTGGCGAACACCTCTTCCAGCCCGGGCTCGTGAATGGGGATCACGCCGCGCGAGAGGCTCTGCACCCGCTTCTCGTCGACGTCGAGGAACGTGACCTCGGCGCCCGAGTCCGCGAAGCACGTTCCGGTAACGAGCCCGACATACCCTGCCCCGATGACGCTGATCATTGGATCTCCCTCATGGCCGCCCCGGAAGCGGGCGCAACACTGGCGCGAAACGCGTGGAGTATACCTCACCGGCAGGCGGGGAAGCACGAGCCGCATCAGGGCTGGCGCGAAGGGGCGGGGCGGACCGCGTGGCGCCTACTGAGCCCTTCACAAATGGTGTACGGAGGGGCCGCATTGGGGGGACCGCCGACGGCGGTGGGCCCCAAACCGGCCCCGTACCTCTGGAACATGGCCGAACCGTTGCGAGACATGGGTCTAACGGGGGCCGGTTGGGGTCTCTCCCGCTACGCGGGTCCCTCCCCATGCGGCCCCTCCGAACCCCACACGGACTGCTCCATTTGCGCAAGGCTCATTAGCTGGCGTCGGGCGACGGGCCGTTGAAGTGAGTCACCATCTCCTGCTGTCTCAGGGCGGCGTCGATGGCCGCCATATCGCAGAAGCCGTACTCGACCAGGATCTCGCCGATGCGGCGATGTTGCTCGGAGCGCCGCTGGACGTAGTACGCCAACTCCACCTCGCCGCGAGACAGAATGTCAGCGAACACAAGGATGTCGCCGAGTCGCATTGCCTTCTGAGCCATCGTGTCTCCCCAGACGTACGCGCGCCGTCCCCTATCGAACCTTCCGGAGTTCCGAATTGACCCCTCTACACACCATCGCCAGCATCCGCGCTGCCACGGCCAGTCGGTAAGCCACAGAGTACGACGCAGCAAAGGCCGCGCACCGCACTCCCTCTCGAGCGAACACTATCCAACCGCGCGCCGATTGTGTCAATGAGAAGAATCGACCGGAATCCGCAGGGAAAGCCCGTCTGGAGCGTTGGCATGGAACAGGTGCGGCGCTTGGCGCCAGACCGCTCGACAGGAGGTGCGCTCGTGGAAGGACGATTCCGGCGAAAGCTCTTCAGCGTCCTGGCAAGCCCCGTCGGCCACTGGACGCACGACGCAGGTCTATTCGCGCTCCGAGCGTCCCTGGGCCTCACGATGCTCGTCGCGCACGGTTGGGGGAAGTTCGTCGGCTTCGCGGAGAAGTCGGCCGGCTTCCCCGACCCCATCGGGCTCGGAGGCCCCCTAAGCCTCGCGCTCATGGTCTTCGCCGAGGTCTTCTGCAGCCTCGGCCTCGTCGCCGGCATCGCGACGCGCCTCGCCGCTCTGCCGCTGGTCATCGCCATGGCCGTCGCCGCGTTCGTTCAGCACGGTCCCGACCCCTGGCAGCAGAAGGAACTCGCCTTCGTGTACCTGGTTGGGTTCGCGGCCATCGCGCTGGCCGGGGCGGGCCGGTGGTCGGTCGACCACTGGCTGGTCGGTCGTCAGGCTCAGGGCGACGGCGGGGGCGCTCCGTAGCAACTGAGGCGGGACAAGCATGGAAGGCGCTGGATCGCGAGACGCACCCGCGAGGACTGAGGCCCTCGGCGCCCGAACCAGACCGGAGCACGCATGTGGAGGTGAGCGTGGTCTTCCCGGAGGGCGTTCGATATGTCTGAGCCGCGTCCGGCCGCGAAAACCCGCTTGCGGCGCGCGGTGGCGCGGCTGGCAAGCGCTCCCCGCGAGCTGTGGCGGGCGCTTGCGGCAAGCCCGAAGGCTTCGGCCCGCGTGGTCCGCCTCACGGTCCTTGTGGTCGTGCGCTCGGTCCAGGGGTTCGCCGAGCGACGCACGATGGTCACGGCCGCCGCGATCGCCTTCTTCGCGCTCCTGAGCTTCGCTCCATTCCTCCTGATCGTTGCCTCGGTCTCCGCCGCGCTGATGGGACGCTCCGAGGTTGGCGTACGGAACGCGCAGAGCTACCTCGCGGAGTACCTCCCCGTCACGGACGAGCAGGTCAGCCAACTCATGGAGAGCCTGGTGTCGACGGGGCTTCCCACCGGGGGAGTCGGTCTGCTCGTCATGCTGTGGACCGCCTCGACGGCGTTCAGCCTCACCTATGACGCCATCTGCCACGCCGGCGGCCTTCCCGCCCCTTTGGTCCGGCGGCGCCTTACCAGTATGGCGTCCGTGCTCGTGCTCGTCATCCTGCTCGTCCTCGGCCTCTTCGTGGCGTCAGGAGCCCCCCTGATGCGTTTCATCGCCGGCAGCGGGCTCGACGTGCGTCCGCTTGAGGGGGAGGCCGCGCGGGCGTTGGGCGCCGCCGCGGTCCTGACGCTTCTCTACAAGCTGGCCGCAGGGCGCGGCTTGGCCTTGCGCAGCGCGGCGGTAGGGGGCGCGGCCACGGCGCTGATGTGGGTTGCGGGGAAGTGGGGCTTCTGGTGGGCGGTTGTCGCGAACTTGCGACTCGGCGCGGTCTACGGCGCCTTCACGGTTCCGGTCATGGTCCTGGTTTGGGCGTACTACTCGGCGTGCATGCTGCTCTTCGGAGCCGAACTCGCGTTCCGCTTCGAGCGAAGGGCCGACCTTGAGACCTGGGACGCGACGAATCGCTGAGCCATCGTCCGTTCGCTTGCGCGCTCGGCCCGTTGTGCTACAGTCAGGGAGGCGGACGCGGCGCCGCGAGCGCGGGCGTCCGCATTTCGCGCTGTGGAGTGGTGGAGCCATGCCGACCTACGAGTACAAAGCGATTGGCGAGGGATGCGAGTACTGCCGGGGCGTCTTCGAGGCGCGCCAGACCATCCGCTCCAAGCCCCTCAAGACGTGCCCGAAGTGCGGGGCGCCCGTGCGCCGCGTGATCGGGAATGTGATCCATTACTCGCCCCGGCCGAAGTTCAGCTACGACCGCGCGGCCGACGCCGGGTTCACCGCGTACGAGCGCTCACCCAAGGGGCTCAAAAAAGTGGCCGGCGACGGGCCCGCAAAGCCCGGCGCCGCCCAACCCATCAAGGCCCGGGGGGAGCGCCGTCAACAGGATCCCGCGACCGTTCACCGCG
>CAZCER010000013.1:0-18177 GCA_964497385.1 uncultured Armatimonadia bacterium
GGCGACTCGGGCGGGGAGCGCCTCGCCTCGGCGGCTGACGTCGACACCGCACGCGGGATGTCCGGGATCGACTCCGCCGACATGCCCGACGGGTACGTCGAGGAGGAGTCGCGCGTCGACGAGACCTCGGCCTTCTGGGACTTCGTGAGCCGCGGAACCGTCACCGAGGGCAGCGATGTGGTCCGCAGCGTCCGCCGCTTCCGTGTGCTGAAGCGCGCCTTCCTCGATACGCGGACCTCGGACTACTCCTCGAGCCTCGGGCGCTCCTACCGGAACGCCGCACTGAGCCTCGCGGTGGCGGGAACGGACGCGATGCGGCGAGGCGAGGCGCGCGCCGACCCGTTCGGGCTCGCCGACGTCGAGGCCATCGCCCATCTCGACTGGTGGCTCGAGTTCCAGGGAGTGCCCGGAGCCTCAATCGTGGACCATGAGTCCGCCGAGACCGAGGGCGAGCACCTGGTCCGGCTGCGGTACACCAATGTGGACTTCGGCGAGTCCGGCGCGACGGACCAGGTCTACCTGTGCGAGGTCGTGTACGGCGTTCCGGTCGCCACGCCGGTGGTTACGGCGGAGTTCCGTTTGCTCGGTCAGTACGCGGGCGCGGCCGGCTAAGCAGCCCGACGCCGTAGGAAAGGACAACGCGAGAGCATGTCGCAGCAGTGGGGTCGCGGTCCGGAAACAACGGAGAAGCCGGCCTGGCGCGTGCAGGCCGAGTCCGTGGTGCGTCGGAGCTGCGCGACCTCGCTCGTGCTCGCGATCCTCGTGGTCGGCGTGCTCACCGTGCTGCTGGTCCAGGGCATGCGGGCCACCCGGCAGGCGCAGCAGGCCGATTGCGTCCGGTCGGTGACGCGGCTCTCACAGGCGCTGAGGCAGTACGCCATGGACCATGACGGCTACTTCCCCGCCGGCGGGCTCGACTGGCGCCGCGCGACCATGCCCTACGTCGATCCGAACGCCCGAGTGAGCGCCTACAGCCTGCCGTCGCAGTACTGGGCGTGCCCGGCGGTCATGACTGCGGTCTTCTATGAGATGAACCCGACGCTCCGCGTGATCGGGATCCACGACATCGCCGAGGACAAGGCCTCGCGCACGGTCGCTGTCTTTGAGAGCAAGGACGACATCCACCCGGCCTACCCGCACCCGGGGGGATCCGTCTACGGCTTCGTCGACGGCCACGCGGAGTGCATCGCAAAGGGCAGCGACAACACTCTGATCTGGGGCTTCTCGCGAATCGGCGTCTCCGACCGATAGCGACCTCGTAGGACAGCGGGCCGCACGCCCCCTCCCCGCGCGAAGCGCCTGCGGGGAGCATCGAGGCGTCGGTCCGCGGCGGGACGCCCCGGCTACCCGAGCGTGGGCAGGCAGGATGCCGAGGCTCTGAGGCGAAAGCGCGTCGGCGCAGATCTCGGAAGGAGCGCCAAACATGACTCTCTGGGCCACTTTGATCGGCATCGCGTCGTATGGGCTCGTTGGCCAGCCCGCCCCGAACCTGCTCCCGAACCCCGATCTCGCGAGCGGGTGGATGTTCCCCGAAGGCTGGGTCGCGCAGGGAGGGGCCGGCGGGCGAGTCGACTGGATGGCCTCGGCCGACAACGCGGTGAGCGCCCTCGTGCTCCGCAAGGAGGGCGACCGCGACTGGCTCGGGGTCGGCACGTCTTCCCGCGTCCCCTGCGAGCCCGGCCAGACCCTCACCGTGGCCGCCTGGGTCCGCACGAACGCGGGCGAGCACGGCGCCGATCAGCTCTACGTCCGCTTCTATGACGCCGGGACCCGCTTCGTCGGGCAGGACGGTCCGATCGTCCCGGGCGCGTGCGACGCGTGGACCCGCATCTCCGGCGTGGTGACCGCCCCTCCGGGCGCCACCTCGTGCGACGTCTCGCTGCAACTCCGGAACGCCGACTCCGAGGTCGCCATCACCCACCTCGGGCTCGCCGCGGGAGACGTCAAGGACCTCTCCTCCGAGGCGCCGGCCGAAGGCGCGCTCAGCCCGGTCCGGCTCCCGCGCGTGAACTGGATCGACTCGGACGAGGACGGCCTGAGCGACGCTGTCGAGGATGTGCTCGGAACCGACCCGGACACAGCCGATCCGCTCCGCCGGGCAAGCCGCCCGCGGAGCACCTCGTTTCAGACGCCGACCGGCTACCTCGCCGAGAATGACGTGAAGTCCGATGTCGTCATCGTCGCCGGCAACGCGCAGTCGGCGATCGAGTCCTGGAGCATCATGGGCTACGAGCCCCACGTGATGTACGGGTTCCGGGCCGGCGATGACTACGTGGCCCAGTACCCCGGCGAGGTGCAGCGCGACGCCGCGGGCAACCCGCTCACCTGCGGCCCCGGCAGCTACTACATGGTTCCGACCGAGCGCCGCCGGGAGATGGCGCGCCAGTACTTCCGCGAGGCCGCCGAGCGAGGCGCCCTCGCCGCCTGCCCCGAGGAAGCGGAGTTCATGGGTCCCGCCGGGTACTCGGAGGCGTTCAAGGCCCTCTACGCCGAGGAGTACGGCCAGCCCTGGGAGGATCCCACGAGTTCCGTCGACGCGCGCTACCGCACCTGGCGGCTGATGACCGAACTCCAGCACCAACTGCTGGACGCCTGCTGGGACGGCGCGAAGGAAGCGAACCCCGCGTCCGAGCTGTTCCTCCTCTCGCACTCCCCCGTGAACTACGCGCAGTGGGGCATCGTCAGCCCGCACTGGGACATGATCTCGACCGGCCGGGCGGACGGCCTCGTCGCGCAGGTCTGGACGGGCACCTCGCGGACCGCGAACCGCCTTCGCGGCGAGGTGAGGGAGCGGACCTTCGAGACCGGCTACCTCGAGTACGCCTCGGCCTTCGGCCTTGCACGCGGTACGGGCGCGGAACTCTGGTTCCTCATGGACCCTCTCGAGGACAACCCCGACCGCACCATGGAGGACTACCTCGAGAACTACCGCCGGACGCTCTGCGCCTCGCTCTTCTTCCCTGAGGTCGACAAGTTCGAGGTCATGCCCTGGCCGACGCGGATCTTCGGGCGTGTGCCGGATGAGTTCGCGACCGTCGTCTGCACGGTCGTCGGCGCGCTCGCGGACATCCAGAACCAGCCCGAGTCGTCGCACACGCCCGAGAGGGTCCCGCTCGCGACTTTTGTCGCCGACTCGCTCCAGATGCAGCGCCGCGACCCGGCCGCGTCGGACTTCGACTCCTTCTTCGGGCTCTGCCTGCCGTTCGTCGCGGACGGCGTCCCGATGTCGGTCGCGCAGCTCGAGCGCGCCGCGGACCCGGCCTACCTCGCGCCGTACGACACGCTTCTCCTCAGCTATGACGCCATGAAGCCGTTCGACCCCGCCATCAACCGCGGCATCGCCGAGTGGGTGCGCGGCGGCGGCGAACTCGTCGTCTTTGGAGGTCGCGACGCCTACAACGATCTCGACGCCTGGTGGCGCGAGGCCGGCTACGCGTCCCCGCACGAGCAGCTTCTCGCCGAACTCGGCCTGCAAGCCAAGGTCGCGCCGCCGCCCCCCGCGGAGACAGACGCGAACCCCATCCTCGCCGAGAGTGACAGGATCGGGCCCTCGGACGACAATGGCGCCGAACTCGAGTTCGACCTCACCGAGGTCGCACGCGAGTCGGGCGAGGTCTACCTTCGCTTCGAGGACAGCAAGAAAGGCGACGGCTGGGGCGCGCTCTTGAACGCGCTCGAGGTCCGGGGCGCGCGCGAGGGCCGACCCGTCACGTACACCGTTACACCCGGGACCGATGGGGAGAAGGAGTTCCTGTTCGTTCCGGGCGGGACGTCGCTCCGGCCAGGCATGCGCTTCGCCGACGCCCATGACTTCTTCGTCTACCGCTTCGAGGTGGACGCGGGCACGCGCGTGGTGGCCCGCATGACCGTTCAGAACCAATACCGCGTCTCCGCCTCGGGGAGCGCGGTCGCCACCCGTGAGTTCGCGGGCGGCCCGCTCGCCCGGCCGCTCGCGGCGCCCGTCACGATTCCCTTCACACTCTACGACCCGGCGGGGGCCGACGCCGCGGTGGACGACGAGGGCAAGGCCCTCATCGTCCGCGAGCGCGTGGGACAGGGCACGGTGACCCTGTGCGGGCTGCCGCCGGCTCTCTTCTGCTCCTCGCCCGAGTGGGACGCGTTCCTCCCGAGCCTCCTGCTCTCGCCTCCCCCGGAGGCGCCCTACATGCTCTGCCGGCGGGGGCCGTACGTCTCGCTGCGGGTGTTCCCGGGCGGAACGTGTTCGCTTCCGGGCGTCTACGTGGACCTGACCGACCCCGAGCTTGCCGTGCGAGAGGACCCCACGTTCCCGGGCGACACGTGCGCTTTCGTCAAAGACTGGTCCTCTTTTCGCGAGGCGGGCGCGCCGCGCCTGATCGCGGCGTCGGGGCACGTGGAGTATCTCGAAGAGGGCGAAGAAGGGTGCCGGGTCCTGCTCCAGGGCCCACTGGGAACTACGGGGGCTCTGCGTTTCTACGTCGGGGACCGTGAGGCCGTCGTCGCACGGGCAATGGACCAGTCCGGCCAGCCGGTCGAGGTGGCGGTCGAGCGCGAGGCCGACACATGCCTCCTGTCGTTCCCCCACGCCCCAATGGGTGTGGCCGTGAGGGTGGAGCACCGCTAGGCTCTTTGCGGAGGCACGCGGAGCGAGAGCCAGCGCCGTCCAGGGGCGTTTGACAGCGCACCGGGCTGGCGCTACACTCGTGCGGTTCCGGTTGCCCGCAAAGCGACCGCCGCGTTGCGACGGTCCGATGTTTGGCGTTGCCCTGCGCGGCGCGTGTCAAGCCCCGGGGGAGGACTCCTCCGGGCCGTTTGTGCGTCGCACCACTCGCGGGGACCGCGCGGGAAGCTGACCGGCCGCGATCTCGAGTTCCGCCCATGGGGCCCTCGCGGGCCGTTGCGGCGGACGGGCGACAGAAAGATGAGGATGACGAAGCATGGCCCAGCCAAAGAGCAGACACTCGAAGCAACGGACGCGGACGCGTCGCGCGAACTGGAAACTGGTCGCGCCCAACCTGACCCCGTGCCCCAACTGCTCGGAGTTCAAGCTGTCGCACATCGCCTGCCCCGCATGCGGCTACTACAATGGCCGCAAGGTCGTTGAGACCGGCGAGAAGCCGAAGCGGTAGTCCCGCAGACTGACGGCCTGCTCCGCGGACGGGAGATTCCATGCGGGTAGTGGTGGACGCCATGGGGGGCGACAACGCCCCCGATCCGCTGGTCAAGGGCGCCGTGGACGCCCTTCAGGCGAGCGATCTTTGCGTGACGTTGGTGGGCGACGAGGAGCGGATCAGGTCCTGCCTGCCGCCAATGGCGCACTCCGTCGCGGAGCGCCTCTCCATCGAGCACACCGATGACGCGATCGGGATGCACGAACCCGGGACGCAGGCCCTGCGGCGGGCCGACGCCTCGGTCTGTCTCGCGGCCCGCATGGTCGCCGACGGAAGGGCCGACGCCATTGTCACCATGGGAAACACCTCGGCGGCGACCGTCGCGGGGGTGAAGTACGTCAAGTGCATCTCGGGCGTGAAGCGTCCGGCGATCGCCCTCTGCCTCCCGAGCACCACCGAACGCCCCTTCCTACTCCTCGACGCCGGCGCCACGTCCGACTGCTCGGCCGAGATGCTCCTGCAGTTCGCCTACATGGGAGCCGCCTACATGCACGGCACGCTCGGCATGGAGAACGCGCGCGTGGGGCTGGTGAGCATCGGCGAGGAGTCCTCCAAGGGCAACGATCTCGTCAAAGCCAGCCACAAGATGCTCAAGGAGTCGGACCTGAACTTCGTGGGCAACGTAGAGCCCAACAAGCTCGCGCATGGGGTGGCCGACGTCGCCGTGTGCGACGGGTTCACGGGCAACATCTTCCTCAAAGCGCTGGAGGCTTTCGCCGAACTGACGGCGCACACGTTCAAGAAGGAGTTCGGGGGCAGCCTATACGGCCGACTGGCCGCTCTTGTGGCTCGTCCCATTCTCTACCGGGTGTTCCGCTCCCAAAGGTACGACCGTTGGGGCGGGGCCGTACTCCTGGGCGTGAACGGCATCTTCGTGATCGGACATGGCCGTTCCAACGCCCTGGCCGTGAGGAACGCGGTGCTCGTCGCGGCGGACGCGGTGCGCTCCCGTGTGGTCGCGGACATCGAGCGGGCGACGAGCCCGCCGTCCGCCTAGCCGGCCATCCGACCGAACGCGGCCGAGCGGCCGCCGCAGGCAGTCTCCTCACACGGAAAGGATCGCGGGATGTCACTCGGATTCAGCAAGATCGCGGGCCTCGGGATCTGCGTTCCCGAGCGAGTGCTCACCAACGCCGAACTCGAGAACATGGTCGACACGAACGACGAGTGGATCGTCAGCCACACGGGGATTCGCGAACGCCGCATCGTGGCGGAGGACCAGGCCACCACCGACCTCGCCACCGCGGCGGGCCAGGCCGCTCTCGAGGATGCGGGAATGAAGGCGTCGGACATCGACGCCGTCCTTCTGGCGACCATCACGCCGGACTACCGGTGTCCCGCGTCGGCCTGCCAGGTCCAGTACAGGCTAGGCATAGGCGGCTTCGCCTTCGACCTCGCCGCCGGCTGCACCGGCTGGCTCTACGCCCTCTCCCTCGCCGACTCGCTGATCGCCGCCGGCCGCGCCCGCAACGTGCTCTGCATCGGCACCGAGTGCCTGACTCGGATCACCAACTGGAAGGACCGCAACACCTGCGTCCTGTTCGGTGACGGCGGCGGGGCCGCCGTGGTGACCGCGTCCGAGTCCGAAGCCGACCGCGGGATCCTCGCGTGGGACCTCGGGTCCGACGGAGAGGACCCGTCCATCCTGTGGCAAGAGGCCGGGGGCTCACGCATCGCGATCACCCCGGAGATCCTCGAGTCGGGCCGCCACCACCTCGACATGCGCGGCAAGGACGTCTTCAAGTTCGCGGCGCGGATCATGGGGCACACCTGCGAACGCACCCTCGAGCAAGCGGGCGTGAGCAGCGACGAGGTGGCCCTGCTCGTGCCTCACCAAGCCAATGAGCGCATCACCGTCGCCGCGCAGCGGCGGTTCTCCATGCCGCCAGAGCGCGTGATGTCGAACATCGACAGGTACGGGAACACCTCGTCGGCCTCGGTTCCGATCGCCTTGCGCGAAGCGCTGGACGAGGGACGCGCCAAGAAGGGCGATCTCATTCTGCTCGTCGCCTTCGGCGCCGGCCTCACCTGGGGCTCGATGCTCGTGCGCTGGACCAAGTAGCCGGCGCCCGTCGCCCAAGGAGGAAACCAAGGTGTCTCTCGCCTATGCATTCCCCGGTCAGGGAGCCCAGAAGCCGGGGATGGGGCAGTCCCTGTGCGAAGCGTTCCCCGAGAGCCTGGCCGTCTTCGAAGAGGCCTCGGAGATTCTCTCGTTCGATCTGAAGACCCTTTGCTTCGAGGGCCCCGCCGACAAGCTCACCTCGACCGACATCGCCCAACCCGCGATCCTCACGACCTCGATCGCGACGTTGCGCGCCCTCGAGGCGCGCGGACTCCCCGCCCCGTCCGTCGCCCTCGGCCACTCCCTCGGCGAGTTCTCCGCCCTCGTCGCCGCCGGCGCGATGGACTTCGCCGTGGCCCTCCGCCTCGTCCGCAGACGCGGCCTTCTGATGCGAGAGGCCGGGCGCGAAGCCGGCGGGGCGATGGCCGCCGTCATCGGCGCCGACCGGTTCGATCTGCCGGCCGCGCTCGAGCGGATCGCGGCCGGACGCGTGCTCGTCGCCGCCAACTTCAACACCCCCGAGCAGGTCGTCATCTCCGGCGAGCAGGAAGCCGTCACGGACGCCCTCGAGGCCCTGAAGGCCGCCGGCGCGCGCCGCGTCATCCCTCTCGAGGTCAGCGGCGCGTTCCACTCGCCCCTCATGGCGCCGGCCGCCGCCCGGTTCGCCGAGGAACTCGACGCGGCGGAGATCCGCGAGGCGCGCATTCCGGTCATCGCGAACGCGACGGCGGAGCCCGCCCAAGCCGTCGACGCCATCCGTTCGAATCTCAAGGCCCAGATCATCTCGGGAGTGCTCTGGGTGGGTTCCGTGACCCGACTGAAGAGCATGGGCTGCGACAGCGTCCTCGAACTCGGGGCGCAGAATGTGATCACCGGCATGGTCCGCAAGATCGACCCCTCGCTCAAGGCGCTCGCCGCCCATGACGCCGAGTCGGTCGTGACCTGCCTAGCCGAGTTGGGAGGTTCCCAATGAGTGAGGAGACTGTGCGGGACCGAGTCTTCGTCGTCGGCGCCGGCGCACACGCGGACGCCGTCTCCGCGACGCTGGGCGGCGCGGGCTATGCGGTGACCGCATTCGCGCCCGGCGCTGGTGAGGACGAACTCGCTGAGGCCGCCAAGGCCGGCGACCCGCTGTACGCCCTCGTGCTGTGCGTGGACGAGGGCGTCGACAACTCCGCCCCGTGGGGCCCCGCGTGGCGCGCCCGGGTGGGACAGAGTCTTCGCGAGGCTTTCACATCGACCAGAGCCCTTGCCCGCCTCATCATGAAGGCCCGCCGAGGCCGCATTCTCTACGTCGTGAGCGGCGCCGGGCTGAACGGCGCGACGGACAACGAAGCTCTCTCGGTGATCTCCGGCGGAGTCGCGGGCATGGCGCGCACGGTCGCGCGCGAACTCGCCAGCCGTAATGTGACGGTGAACACCGTGGCCTACGGGCCGGCTTCCGGCGACGGAACGCCGCTCGCTCGGGCGATCGACCCCGAGGCGGTGGCGTCCGCGTGCGCGTACCTGCTTTCCGACGCGGCCGGTTCGGTGACCGGGCAGGTCCTCGCGATCGACGGAGGGTGGGTGATGCGCTGATGGGGGTTCTGACGGGCAAGAAAGCGTTGATCACGGGCGCGAGCGGAGGCATTGGCGGGCAGATCGCGCGGCGCTTCGCCGCCGAAGGCTGCGCCGTCGCCTGCCACGGGGTGCCGTGGGAGACCTCGGACGCCATCGTCGAGGAACTGCGCGCGGCCGGTCGCGCGGCCGAGGCCGTATGCGGGAACATCACTGAGGACGCGGACGTCTCCGCCTTCGTGGAGGAAGCGGCGAAGCGCCTCGGCGGCCTCGACATCGTGGTCAACAACGCCGGCGTGACCAAGGACCAACTCCTCATCCGCTTGGAGGACGCCGCCTGGGACTTGGTTCTCAACGTGAATCTGCTCGGCGCCATCGCCGTCACCGAAGCGGCGCGGCCCCACCTCGAGAAGAGCGACTCGGGGCGCGTTGTCAACATGGCGTCCGTCGTTGGGCGCATGGGAAACGCCGGGCAGGCGAACTACGCGGCCTCCAAGGCCGGCCTCATCACCTTCACCAAGGTCGCCGCGCGGCGCCTCGCGGCCTGCGGGACGACGGTGAACGCGATCGCGCCGGGCTTCATCCGCACGCGCATGACCGACGAACTCCCGGAAGCGGCCGCGGCGGCTCTCGTGGAGCAAATCCCCCTGACGCGCCTGGGCGAAACCGCGGATGTGGCCGCCCTGTGCACGTTCCTCGCATCGCCGGACGCGGCCTACATCACGGGCCAGGTGTTCGGCGTTGACGGGGGTATGGTAATGGCTTAGACTTTCGTTTCGGCATGATCGTGACGCCGTCGTTCCGGCGGCTGTTTCCCTGAGGAGGTGCGCTGACTTTGGCGATATTCGATAGGGTCAAGGAAGTCGTCGTTGATCAACTCAACGTGAGCGAAGACGAGGTTACCCCGGACGCGAAGTTTGTCGAGGATCTGGGGGCCGATTCCCTAGACCGGGTCGAGTTGGTCATGCGCCTGGAGGAAGAGTTCGACATGGAGATTCCCGAGGACCAGGCCGAGAAGATCACGACGGTCGCCCAGGCTGTCGATTACATCGAGAAGAACACCGCCTAGTGGCCGTCGGCTTCGGTTGCCTCGCGGCGTCCGGCCAATGCCAGCCCCATGGGCGTCGAGCGGCGGCGTTCCGCGCCGCTCACAAGTGAAGACGTTTCCGTCGCGCCCCTCGCGGGCGCGGCGTGTTTGTGGCGGGGGCGTTCCGAGCGGCTCGGGCGTCCCCGCCGTGCGAGTCCCACCACTCCGTGCATCCACATAGAGCGTGGGAAGGGAGAGCTGGTTCGTGCGCAGAGTCGTCGTCACAGGCGCGGGGGCGATCACGCCTCTCGGCCATACGGCTGCGGAGACTTGGCAGGCGATGGTCGCCGGCAAGAGCGGCGTCGGCGCGATCACCGCGTTCGACGCCGAAGGCGTGGCGAGTCGGATCGCGGGTGAGGTCAAGGGCTTCGACCCGACCGTGAGGCTTGACCGCAAGGAAGCCCGCCACATGGACCGATACACCCAGTTGGCGATGTTCGCCGGTCTGGACGCCCTGGAAGACTCCGGGCTCCGCGTCGAGGACCTCCCTGAACGCGTGGGCGTGCTCATCGGCTCGGGAATCGGCGGCATTGAGACCCTCATGACGCAGGGCGAAGTGCTGCTGCAGAAGGGCCCCGGCCGCGTTAGCCCCTTCCTCATTCCCATGATGATCAGCAACATGGCATCCGGTATCCTCGCCAACCACACCGGCGCCAAGGGGCCCTGTTCGACGGTCGTGACCGCTTGCGCCTCGGCCACTCATGCGATCGGCGACGCGTATCACATCGTGGCCCGCGGGGACGCCGACGCAATGCTCACAGGAGGCGCGGAGGCCGCCGTCCATCCGATCGCGCTTGCCGGCTTCACCAACATGAAGGCGCTCTCATGCCGGAACGACTCCCCCGAGGAGGCTTCGCGCCCCTTCGACGCAGACCGCGACGGCTTCGTTCTCGCCGAGGGCGCGGCGATCGTCGTTCTGGAGGAGTACGAACACGCCAGGGCCCGCGGAGCCGACATCCTTGGCGAGATCATCGGGTACGGCCTCTCCGGCGACGCGTACCACATGACGCAGCCCGCCCCGCGCGGCGAGGGCGCGCGCCGCGCGATGCAGATGGCGCTCCGAAACGCCGCCCTCAACCCGGAGGACATCGACTACATCAACGCCCACGGCACCTCCACACCGGCGAACGACCCGCGCGAGACCGAGGCCATCCATGATGCGTTCGGACCGGCGGCCAAGGGGCTCCCCGTGAGTTCCACCAAGTCGATGACGGGCCATCTGCTCGGGGCCGGCGGGGCCGTCGAGTTGATCGCGTGCCTGATGACCATGCGGACGGGCGTGATCCCCCCGACGATCAACTACACGACGCCCGACCCCGAATGCGACCTCGACTACGTCCCGAACGAGGCGCGCCAGGCGACCGTGAAGGTCTCCATGTCCAACAGCTTCGGCTTCGGCGGGCAGAACGCCGTCCTGATCGCCCGCGCGGTCTAGCGCGGCGGGACGAGGGGCGCGCCCCGCGCTCCTCGTCCTCTTCGCGATGCGGGCGGGCCTCCGACCGGCGCGCAGGACCGCGTCCGGTTCCCACGGAATGCAGGGCTCAGGCGAGCGGGCGCCGGGGCGGAGCGGCCTCGACGCCGTGATCGGCGCGGCCGGAGACCAAGCGAACTGGCGGAGGCCCTCAAGATGCGCGGCGAAGACCCTTTAGCGCAGGTCGAGCGGGTGATCGGGCACCGCTTCGCGAATCGCGACTATCTGCGCGACGCCCTCGTGCACGTCAGCGTCGCGGGAGACGATCCCTCCGGTTGCGCGGTCTCCAACGAGCGCCTGGAGTTTCTCGGCGACGCCGTCCTCGAGCTGGTCGTGAGCGAGGCCCTGTACAAGGATCACGAGGGCTGGCGCGAGGGGCTCCTGACGCAGGCGCGCGCCCGCTTCGTAACCACCAAGACCCTCGCCGAGGCGGCCATGAACCTCGGCTTGGGCGATCACCTGGTGCTCGGCAAGGGCGAGGAGAGCACGGGGGGGCGGCGCCGCGAGAGCAACCTGGCCGACGTCTTCGAAGCCATCTGCGGAGCGCTCTACCTCGACGGCGGCCTTGAGGTCGCCGTGCGCTTCATTCACACCCACCTTCTCGAGGGCCGCCGCGCCGAGGAGGCGTTCAGCGCGCGCGACCCGAAGACCCGGCTGCAAGAGGAACTGCAGTCCGACGGGGCCGCCCCCCCGACGTACCGACTCGTGACGACCTCCGGGCCCGATCATCGCCCGACCTTCGTCAGCGAGGTGCTTTCGGACGGCGAGGTGCTCGGGTCCGGGTCGGGCGGCTCGAAGAAGGACGCGGAACGCGCCGCCGCGGCCGAGGCGCTGGAGCGCCTTGGCCGGCCGAATCTCGAAGGCTAGAATAGGGGCGGCGGCGGTCGGCCGGGAAGGGAGTGGGTATGTCGCAGCGTCCCGTAGTCCGCAACCTGACGCTTGCGTCTTGCCTCGCCCTCTGGCTGTTCGGCGCCTCTGAGCCCGTCTCGGCCCAGTTCCGGCGCACGAAGGAGCAACTCCTCCGCACGGTGGCCGAGAGCACGAGCCCGGAGTGGGCGCGGCTCCAGTACGCCCTCGCCGCCCTCGCCGCCGTCGCCCTGCTGGTGGCCGCCGTGATCTGGGTGCACCGCCGAATCTCCGAGCGCCAGCGGAACGCGGAGGCGCGGCGGATGGACGGCGCGCTCGAACACGTCAGCGGGCGCATGCGAATCCCCAACCTGCTCAAGACAGGCGACCGCGTCGAGATCGAGCACCACGGACCCAAGACCCGAAGGATCTACGCCAGCCGCGTGCAGGACCTCGACGAGGAGCGGGTCACGCTGTCGGCCCCGCGGCAGGAAGGCGCCATCGTCCCGCTCCACGTTGGCGACCGCATCGGGGTCGTCACCAAAGTGGGCGGCGAGTCGTACCGCTTCACGACCGAGGTCCTCGAGCGGCGGGGCCAGCCGCTTCCCGTTTTTGTCGTGCAGCGCCAGGAGTGGGTCACCCGGTACCAGCGCCGCGAGTTCTACCGGGTCGATGTGGGCATCCAGGCCCGATACGAGCCGTTCCGCGTGGGCGGCCGCGCCCCGAAGACCCTCACGCGGACCGGGGAGATCGTGAACCTCAGCGGCGCCGGGTGCCGCGTCCGGTCCACCCGACTCATCGGGCGGGTCCGGTACTTCGCCGTCGAGTTCCTGCTGCCGGGCCAGCCCGGCGAGATCCGCGCGATCTGTGAGATCGTCGCTCGCAGCGGCGCGCGAGGGGGCTCCCGCGGACGGGCGGAGTTCGCCGGACGGTTCCTGGAGATCGACCGCGCAAGCCGCGAGCGCGTTGTTCGCTTCGTCATGGCCCAAGACCGTCGGCGGATCCGCAAGGCGCGCGAACTGGATCTCGCGCCCGAACCGGATCCCTCGCGCGGCCAGACCTAACGCGCCGCGCCCACGCCAGCGCAGAGCAAGGAGGCTCCCTTGAGCGCCCGCCCCATACTGCTTCACATCTGCTGCGGTCCCTGCGCCGCCGGCGTCGCTCCAGCCCTCCGCGAGAACGGCTTCGACGTTCGCGGGTTCTTCACCAATCCCAACATCCACCCGGCCATGGAGTGGATCCGCCGAGTCGAGGCGCTGGAGACGTACGCCTCTGTTGAGGGTTTGCCGGTCGAATATGAACCAGTCTACGGACTGGCGCGTTTCTTGCGTGAAGCCGGCGCCGCAAGCGGCCCGGAGCGATGCGCGAAGTGCTTCGCGATGCGACTGCGCCTCAGCGCGCAACGCGCCGCGGAACTCGGGATCGGGCTTTTCACGACCACTCTCCTCGTCAGCCCCTATCAAGACCATGACCTGCTCAGGGAAGCGGGACGGGAGGCGGGAGAGGCCGTCGGCGTGGAGTTCGTCTACGAGGACTTCCGCCCCCGCCACCGAGCCGGCCAGGCCCGGGCGATGGAGTTGGAGCTGTATCGGCAGCCCTATTGCGGTTGCCTCTTTTCGGAGCAAGAGCGCTACGAGGGACGTCTCGCCAAGGTTCGGGCCCGCCTGGAAGGCCGGACCTAGCGTGGAGTCGGGCGGGACCGCGGAGCCCCTCGGAAGCTCGGAGGGACAAGACCGTGCCCGCACACAACGGCGAAGAGACCAAGCGATCCCAGCCCCTCAGCGACCCGATGAAGCTGGACGAACTGATTCGGCGCCAGATGGAGCGCCTCTCGCGCGGCGGCCTCCCAGCGGACGAGGCGGCTGACGAGGAGCCCGCTCCGGCCCCGCCCGCGCCGCCGATCGAACCCGCGGTCGCTCCGCCGAACACGCCGGCCGAGCCGCCCGAGCCGAGTCCCGTCAGCGAGAGCGCAGAGCAGGGCGTTGACGTCGAACCGACGCCGAGCGTCGCCGAGGAGCCCGAGGAGGTCCCCGCGACGCGGGCCGCCGCCGAGCGCCGTCGCCGCCCCACCGCTCGCATCTCCCACGCCAAGATCGCGCGTCAGCAGGCCATCCGCGCCGCCGTGACCCGCACGCGCGCCGAACAAGCCCAGCTCGACCTCCCGATCGACCTGCCCTCGCGGCGCAAGCGTTCACGCGTTGAGGAAGAGACGCGCGAGGATCTCCTTGAGCGCCTGCTCGACCCCGAACTCTCGCTCGCCGAAGCGGCCAAGGTGCTGGAGGTCTGTCCCGCGACGGTGCGGCGGTACGCGGACCGCGGACTCCTCCCGCATCACCGCACGCCGGGCAACCAGCGGCGATTCAAGCTTATGGACGTGCTGTCGCTGCTCGAGAGGCGCGGGCGCGGCCTCGGCGACGGTGAGTAGACGGGGTCAGTTCAGGAAGACGTCGGCGATGTGCAGGTCGGTTTCGCGCGCGAGGTCCACGTCGAGCGGGGTCCGGAGCGGACGCCGCCTCTCGTCCTGAAGCAGGCGGACCACCGGCCGCACGGTCGAGCCTCTGCGGCTCCCCAGCACGATCCCGCAGCGCCCGTCCCTCAGGCGCACCCACATCCCCGTCGGGTAGATCTCGACGCGCCGCGCGAGCCCGACGATGCAGTCGCGGTCGAACTGCTCCGGAGCGCCGGCGAGGAAGTACGAGATCGCCTCATCGGGCGGAGCGCCGGGCCGGTGAGGGCGATCCGAAATGACGGCGGCGAAGACGTCAGCCACCGCCCCGACCCTCGCCAGAAGCGGCAGGTCGTCGCCGCTCAACCCCCTCGGATACCCGCTTCCGTCCAGCCGTTCATGGTGCAGGAGGGCGATGCTCCGGCCGAGAGGGCTCCGGTTCAGAAGCTCGCTCAGCATCTCGAAGCCCTCCCGCGTGTGGAGTCGCGTTTCGGCGCGCTCGCCCGGGCTGAGTTCTCCGCGTTCACTCAGAACCTCGGACAGGTTTCGGGTCCCGATGTCGTGGACCAGCATCCCCATCGCGAGGCTCATGCGCTGCGCCTCGGGCACTCCGCCCTCGGCGGCGATCAGGAGCGCGTAGAGCGTGGAGTGCACCGCGTGCGCGATCACGTGGTCATCGACGGCGTATACGGGAACGGCGCCCTGCACAGCGTCCGGAAGCGACGCGATCTCCCGCGCCATCTCCCCCGCCACCCGGCGCAGTTCCTGCGGGTCTCCGTCCCCGGCGAAGGCGACCCCCACGGCGGCGTAGGCGTCCAGGCGCGTCTCATCGCTCAGGAGATCGACCACAGCGATGTCGTCGGTGAGCGGGTCGGCGGTGTACACCCGTGAGATCCCCGCGGATCGGAGCACATCAAGCGAATCGGGTGTTACCTCTTCGCCCGCCGACGCCAGCGCCGCCCCTGATACGCGATACACCGACTTGGCGATGGTTGCGCCGGGCGCCAGTCTGCTGATGTGAGTCAGCCGCAAGAGAAACACCCCCGACGCATGGGATTGGGAAGACGAAGCGCGCCGCCACTTGTACCAGAAGAGGGGGTCGCTTTACAAGGGTGGGGCCCTGTGCTAGACTCCGCCCGACTACTGACCTCTCTGCGGACGCGGCTGGCGACCGCCTCTGCGGACAGGCCCGATTGGGGAGTATACAGCACCATGCCGATGGAGAAAGAGGAACGTACGGAGATCATCACGGAGCACAAGCGGCACGAGTCGGACACCGGCTCCCCCGAGGTGCAGATCGCGTTGCTTTCGTCGCGCATCGCGAAGCTAACCGAGCATCTACGCATCCACAAGAAGGACCACCACTCGCGTCGCGGCCTCCTGAAGATGGTGGGACAGCGTCGCAGACTGCTTCGGTATCTGCAGAACTCCGACATCGCCCGCTACCGCGCGATTGTGGAGAAGCTGGGGCTTCGCCGCTAGGCTTTGGCGACGCCCGGCCCGCGCGGCGGTCCCGACTTGGACGCTGGCCCTGAAGCGGGCCGGAACGCCGTGGGTCGAACACTCGGAGTACGCAGTCCGCGGGTGCGCTGCCGGGCCGCGGACTGTGAGTGTGTACGCGGGTGCTTGTGGCCGCGAGGGCGCGAAACGAACGCTAGACACGTGCGACACCGCTCGGCGAAGGGCGCCGGGGAGCCTGGTGTGCGCTGGTCGTGCCTAGGCTGAGATATGAAGGAGGACGCATTGTCGTCAGTACATCGCGTGGAGATGGACCTAGGCGACCGGGTGCTCGCCATCGAGACCGGCCGGCTCGCCATTCAGGCGCACGGCGCCGTGACTGTCCAGGCCGGGGACACAATGTGCCTTGTGACAGTCTGCTGCGGCTCGGAGCCGCGCACGCAAGACTTTTTCCCCCTGACCGTCGACTACGAAGAGCGCATGTACGCCGCGGGCAAGATCCCCGGGAGCTTCTTCCGACGCGAAGGACGCCCTACGGAGAAGGCCATTCTGACCAGCCGCATGGTGGACCGCGGCATCCGACCGCTTTTCCCCAAGGGCCTCCGGAGCGACGTCCAGATCATCATCACGGCGCTCTCGGCGGACAAAGAGAACCAGATCGACATCCTCGCGATGATCGGCGCCTCCGCCGCCCTGGCGATCAGCGGGATCCCCTTCCCCACCCTCGTCGCCTCCATGCGCGTCGGCCTCTCGCCCGAGGATGAGTGGATCATCTACCCGACCCACCAGGAGTCCGAGGAGACCCTGCTCGATCTCACCGTCACCGCCACGCGCGACCACATCACCATGATCGAGGCCGGCGCGAACCAGGTCGACGAGGACACCATCGTCGAGGGCTGCAAGCTCGCCCACGAGCAGTGCGTCGCGATCATCGACGCGATCGAGGAACTCAAGCGCAAGGTCAACCCGACCCCGCGCGACCTCCCGGTGTTCCTGCCCGGCGACGATGTCGTCGCGGCGGCCGAGGCGCTCGGAGCGCGCGAGCGCTACGAGGCGGCGTTTGAGATCACGGACTGGGCCGAGCAGCAGCGCAAGGTGAAGGAGATCCGCACGGAGCTTCTCGCCGAGTTGGCCGAGCGCATCCCCGCGGAAGAGCGCCGTTGGGAACTCGTGGACGTCTGCTCCTCGATGATGAAGAACGCCGTGCGCCGGATGCTCCTCGAGGAGGGCCGTCGCCTGGACGGACGCGCGACGAACGAACTCCGGCCGCTCGCGGCCGAAGTCGGCATCGCGCCGCGCGTGCACGGCAGCGGCCTCTTCCAGCGCGGTCAGACCCAGGCGCTCAACTTCACGACTCTCGGCATGTTCCGCGAGGGCCAGCGCATGGACGGTCTCACGGACGATGACGACAAGATCTTCCTGCATCACTACAACATGCCGCCTTTCGCGTCGGGAGAGGCCTACATGATGCGCGGCCCGAGCCGCCGCTCGATCGGGCACGGCGCGCTCGCGGAGAAGGCTCTCCGGCCGGTTCTCCCCTCACCCGACGACTTCCCGTACGCCATCCGCCTCGTCACCGAGATCATCTCCTCGAACGGCTCGACGTCCATGGCCAGCGTCTGCTCCGGCTCGCTCTCGCTGATGGACACCGGCGTCCCCATCAAGGCCTCGGTCGGCGGCATCGCGATGGGAATCGTCTACGACTCCCCTGAGAACTACCGGATCCTCACGGACATCCAGGGCGCCGAGGACCACAACGGCGACATGGACTTCAAGGTCGCCGGCACCCGCGAAGGCGTCACGGCCCTGCAACTCGACGTCAAGCGCGTCGGACTCACCGCTGAGATCCTCGGCCAAGCCATGGTGCAGGCCAAGGAAGCGCGGATGCAGATCCTCGACGTCATGGACGCCTGCCTGCCTGCCCCGCGTGAGCAGCTCTCCCGCTGGGCGCCGCGCGTGCTCTCGACGGACATCGACCCCGAGAAAATCGGCACGGTCATCGGCCCGTCGGGCAAGACCATCCGCCGCATCGAAGAGATCGGCGTCACCGTCGAAGTCCAGGACACCGGCCGCGTGCTCATCGGCGCGACCGACGCCGAG
>CAZCER010000014.1:0-18156 GCA_964497385.1 uncultured Armatimonadia bacterium
CTATGACAACGCGACCGTGGACGGGGTGGATTACTACTACGTGGTTGGGGCGTGGGACGGGACGTTCGAAACCCGCTCGGCGCAGATCGGACCTCTACGGAGCGCTGACGAGGTCGCGCCGGCGCCGGCGCGCGACCTCACCGCGACGGACTTCGCGGGAGACGAGGGCGGGAAGATCAGCCTCTCCTGGACGCTCTCCACCGACGACGGGGGCGGGGCCGCCGACGTCGCGACGTACAAGATCCACCGGAGCGATGTCGATCCGAGCGTCTCGGGAACGCCGGGGGTGCTGCTCGGAGACGTTCTTGCGGGAGTGAGCGCCTACACCGACGCCACCGCCGCGAACGACACCGACTACTGGTACACGGTGGTCGCGAACGACGGGACAAACGACTCGGTCCACTCGAACGCCGCCGGCCCCGTGCGCGCCTATGACGACTCGGCGCCGGAGCCGCCGACGGATCTCGTGGTGGGCACGGCGGCCGGCGCGGACCGGATCATGTACGTGGTGCTTCAATGGACGCTCTCGGAGGATGACGCGCCCGGCGGGGACGTCGTGCAGTACCACCTCTATCGCGCCACCTCGGCGGACGGTTTCGCTGAGATTCTCGTGACCCTCCCCGCGGACACGAGCACGTACGAGGACCACACGATCCTCCCGAGCCGCGACTACTACTACATGATCAAAGCGGACGACGGGACGCAGCTCTCCGAGCCGAGCGAAGTCGCCGGCCCGGTCCAGACGACCGACTCGCTCTCGCCCGTGCCCCCGACCAATGTCGAGACGGAGAGCGCGCCTTCGGGCGTGATCCTCACCTGGACGGCCAGCGTGAGCGACGACGCTTACGGCTACAACGTCTACCGAGCGGACGGCCAGACGCAGAACTACGCGCGGATCAACGACCAGCCGGTGACCGACACGACTTACACGGACTCGGGCCTCGTGGGCGGCCGGACCTACTGGTACCGCATCTCCACGATCGACCAGGCCTCACCCGCGAACGAGTCGGGGCTCACCGTGCCCGTCTCCGGCATCGCGCTCGACGCCACCGCGCCGGATCGGCCCCGCGGGCTGCGCGCGGTGGGCTATGACACCGAGGTTGCGCTCAACTGGGAGGCCAACACGGAGAGCGATCTCGCGGGCTACCACGTCTACCGCCGCGCGCCGGGAGAGGCCGACTTCACGCGGCTGAACGCCTCGCTCCTCACGCAGACCTCGTACATCGACTACGATGTCGTGAACGGTTCGCAATACGAGTACTACGTGACCGCGGTGGATGACTCCGAACTGGTGAACGAGTCCGCCGAGAGCGCGCATGTCGTCGCGACGCCGGACGAGGTCCATCGCCTCTACCTGAGCGCGGGAACCTACATGATGACCTTCCCGCGCACCGGCCTCGCGCCGCGCCCCGCCGAGGCCCTCACGCTCACGACCACCGACTACAGCTTCGCGCGGTGGTGGCCGCCGGGTCTCGGAGCCTTCTACCACATCACCTCGCAGGCCGGCTTCGACTCGACCGCCGGCTTCAACCCGCCCGACTGCCAGGGCTCGACGCCGACCGTGCCGGCTCCCCCCGCCGGGCTCGGTTACTTCCTGCGCTTGGGCGACACGACCGAACTCGTGGATCGCGGCGCCCCGATCTCGACGGATCAGCTCTACCCGATCCGCCTGCAGGGCGGCTGGAACATGATCGGGAACCCGTTCGAGTCGTCGGTCGGGTGGGCCGAGGTGACGACGCAGCCGGCGAACGCCGTTCAGGAGGTCGCCTGGGGGTACGACCAGAGCCGAGGCTACTTCCCGGTCCTCGCCGTCCCCACGACCGGGGCCTCCACGGCGCTTGAGGTGAACCGCGGGTACTGGGTGCTTGCCGAACAGGATTGCGTGATGTACGTTCCGGGCCCCACCTACTCCGGTGCATCGATGGGCGCGAAGGCGCGTGCGTCGGCGCTTGACGACGGCGTCGAGTGGATGGTCCCGCTCTACGCGCGCTCCGAGGAGACCGGCGACTCCGCGAACTACGTCGGGGTGGCTTCGGCCGGGGCGACCTCGCCTCTTGCGCGCGGGATCGAGGAGCCGCCGGCGATCGGCGACCACATCGCGCTGTACTTCCCCGCGGAGGACGGCCGCCGGATGGCGACCCATTTCGGGGCGGGCGACCGCTCGGGGCTCTCGACGGAGTTCGTGGTCGAGACAAGCGGCGTCGAGGGAACCGTCACGCTCGGAAGCGACGACCTCCGCACACTGCCCCGCGAGTACACGGCGACGCTCGTGGACCTGCAGACGGGAGACCGCCGCTCGCTGCGCGCGGGAGGAGTTCTCACATTCACCCCGGAGCCCGACGCGCCGGAGCGGCGCTTCCGGCTGGAGATCGGCAAGGCGGCCGCGACGGCCGTCATCACGGGCCTCACCGCGCAGCCTCTTGCGCGCGGCGCGGAGGTGCGGTTCCGCCTGAACACCGAATCGGAGACGACGATCGTCCTGCTGAACGCCGCCGGGCGCGTGGTGCGGACGGTCGAGAGCGGCGCGCCGCGCGCCGCGGGTGAGCAGTCGGTCCATCTGGACGGGCGCTCGGACCGTGGCTCGGCGCTTCCGTCGGGCATCTACCGCCTGCGCGTCGAGGCCGTGGTGGACCAAGGCCCGCGCGCGACGGCGCTGACGACGGTGATGTTCTAGGTGCGATCAAGGAGATCGGCGATGCGATGGAACGCTTACGTGCGGACAGGGCTCACCGGAGCGGCGGCGGTCGGGCTTCTCGCGGCGCTCTGGGCGGTTAGCGGCTGCGCGGGTGGAAGCGACTCCGTGCCTCGCTTCGGCGAGGTGACGGGCACGGTGGTCGATGACGCGACTTCGCTCGGGGTGAGCGGCGCGACCGTAACGATCGCCGGAGTGACCGCGACGACCTCCGCCGAGGGGACCTTCTCCATGCGGAACGTCCCCGCCGGTGAGCAGACCTACACCGTGACAGCGACCGGATACCTGTCGGTGCGCGACAAAGAGATCGAAGTCCGCGCGAATCAGACCGTCACGCTGAACGTGCGCCTCATGGAAGGCGACGCGACGACGGGAGCGGTCCAAGGCGTGGTGAAGCACGCGACCACGCAGCAGCCCATCGAGGCGGTCGAGGTGACGCTCGGAACGCAGACGACCACGACGACCTCGAGCGGCATCTACTCCCTCGCAGGGGTGGCGGCGGGCGACCAGACGCTCACGTTTGCGAAGGCCGGCTATGTGTCGCGAACGGAGTCCGTCACCGTCGCGGCGGGCGGCACGCATGAGCTGAACGTCTCGCTGAGCCCGATCACGACCGGGACGGTCACGGGTACGGTCACGGACGCAGCGAGCGGGCTCGCCCTCGCGGGTGTCACGGTCTCGATCGAGGCGCTCTCGTCCACGACGACGGACGCGACCGGGGTCTATACGCTCTCCGACGTGCCCGAGGGCAACTGGACCCTGAGCTTCACGCGTACGGCCTACCGAGATGTGCAGCGCACCGTGACCGTGACGGCGGGGCTGACAACGACCGAGGACGTCGCGATGGCGTCCCCGTCTCAGGGAACGCTCGAGGGGCAGATCCGGAACCAGACGAGCGGCGCGCTCCAGGCCGGCGTGAACGTCACGATCGTGGAACTCGAGCGCGACGCGACGAGTGACGCACAGGGCTTCTACCAGTTCCAGGGCGTGCCCCAGGGCTCGTACACGATCTACTTCGCGCTCACCGACTACGGGACGCTCACGCGGGAGGACATCGAGATCGAGGGCGGCGAGACGACCGTGCTTGACATCGAACTCGCCCCCACGGTGGGCGGCGTTGTCGGGTTCGTGTTCGAACGGGACGCGGTCTCGGGCGGACACGGCGCGCCGGCCGACGGGGTCACCGTGCGCGTGGGCAACGCGGGCACGGAGATGACGACCCACTCGGACGGGCACTACGCTGTGCATGACATACCGGCCGAGGAGCTGGGGACCGAGTATACGGTGTACGCGTGGTCCTCGACGCACGACCTGGCGCAGGTGGACACGACGCTCTACGCGGGCAAGATCGTCCAGTGCCCGGACATCGTCGTGGACCCGGCTCAGTAGGGAGGGCTCTGTATGCGGAGCGTCACGCTCTTCAGTGTGCTCACGCTCGCGGCGGGGCTTGCGCTCGCTGTGGGTTCGTGCGGCGGCGGCAGCGCCGCGCCCCCGGCATCGCCGTTCCTCGCGGGCGTGGTGACCCGCTTCGACACCGGCGCGCCGGTGAGCGGCGTCGAAGTCTCTCTCGACACGGGCGTTTCGACCACGACGGATGCGTCCGGAGCGTACGCCTTCACCGATGTCGGAGACGAGGCGCCGGAGAGCGTCCGTTTCAGCGCCTCCGGCTATCGGTCGCGCACGGTGGCGCTCGAGACCGGGCAGTCGCAGCTCGACACGACGCTCACCTGGATCGGCGCCGGATCGGTCATCGGTTTCATCGTCGATCCCGAGGGGCTGCCCGTCGTCGGGGCCCGCGTTGAGGTCTCCGGCGAGCCGCGGTCCGCCACCACCAACCAGGCGGGGTACTACTTCCTCTACGAGGCTCCGGGCGGTCTGCAGGTGCTCTCGATCGGGGCGCTCGGCTACGCGACCCAGGCGGCGACGATCACGGTGCGGAACGGTGAGGAGATCGCCTCGAACTTCATGCTCGACCGCTCGAACGCGCGCAGTTCGCTCTCGGGGCTCATCACCAATGCCCTCACCTCGCGCCCCATCGTGGCCGCGACCGTGTTCCTCGGGGCGCGCCGGGCCGTAAGCGACCAGGACGGGGTCTACACATTCTTCGAACTCGACCTCGGTGAGGTCACTCCGGTCTACACCGCGGCCGGCTACCGACAGGCTTCGCCCGCCGACCCGATCACGATTGGTGAGGGCGCGAACACCTACAACGTCCAACTCCTGCCCGACGACTACATCGAGCCTCCGCCGCCGTACTGAGGGACAGAGCGTTCGCGGGAACCCATCCATGGACTACGAGATCGTCGAGGGCGACCTGCTCGACCAGGACGTTGACGCGGTTATCAACGCGTGGAACCGGAACCTGATCCCGTGGTGGCTTCTGCTGCCGCAGGGGGGTTCGGGCGCCATCAAGCGGCGGGCGGGGACGGGTCCGTTCCGCGAACTCCGGAAGTGCGGTGTGCTACCCGTCGGCGCCGCCGTCGTGACAAGCGCCGGGCGTCTCCCGCACCGGGCGATCATCCATGTCGCGGGGATCAACCACGCGTGGCGCGCCTCGGCGCGCTCGATCCGTGACTCCGTGCGGAACGCGTGCGTGCTGGCCGAAGCAGAAGGGTACGGGTCCATCGCACTCCCATTGATCGGCGCGGGCTCGGGCGGGTTCTCGGCCGAGAGGGCCCGCGCGATCATCGAGGACGAGTTGCGCGCGCTCGACAGCGCGCTCCGCATCGTCCTGGTGATCCGGCCGCGAACGGTCGCGCGGTAGGGGCGCCGGCTTGCCGCGCCCTGCCGGTCTTCCCGCGCCCTGCCCCTCCCGCTCATCCCGAGTGCGCCGAGCCTGCGAGGCGTGATCGAGGGACGAGCGGGAGGGATAGCCCTCTGAGACACTCGCTACCGGTCTCGTCCGGCGATGGTGACCGCCTCGAAGTCGTCGGCGTCGCCCACCGACTTCGCCTTCACGCCGTCCTCGGACCACGGCTCCACGTAGTAGCAGTCGTTCGGATCACCCTCGTAGTAGCCTCGGGTGTCGAACGACCACTCATACTCGTAGTAGCCGGCGATCTCGAGCCAGACCTCGTAGCGCGTGTAGGACGCAAGCACCCGGTCGGGGCAGAAGAGATACTCGTTCGCGTACTCGCGCCTCATGGAGGAGCAGTCCACGGTGTAGTAACGGCCTTCGTAGACCTCCACGAGTTCGAAGCCGGTCACCTCGGCCCACGTGGGGATCACCTCGACGAAGACGGCCGCGTTGCGGGGAACGTCGTCACGGTTCTCGGGCCAGACCCTCAAGTCCGGCGCGCCGCGGTCATCCGGCCCGTAGTAGGCCGAGGTGCAGCCCAGTCCGAGAGGCAGCACCGCCACCGCCATGCCGAGAACGAGCCATCGTAGTGTCGTCTTCATCCGCATGCACCTCCCTGCGCTACGCACGTCGTCCCTTCCGCTTGTGCCATTCTGACGGACGGACGCCCCCGACGTTCCGTCTCATGCTTCGTCTCGAATCCGCTTGACTCCCGGGATGCGCGTGAGCACAATGCGTTCTTTCCCGCAGCGGCGGGGCTACACACTGCTTAGGGGAGGTAACAGCGATGCAGCACTTTCTCCGCATCATGGACCAGGACCCGACGTTCCTGCGCCGCGTGCTCGATTTAGCGAAGGAGATGAAGTCGCGCCGTCGCGACCCCTCCCTCGGAAAGCCCCTCCAGGGCCTGGCCATCGCGACGGTCTACGAGAAGCCCTCGACCCGGACCAAGGTCTCGTTCGAGGTCGGCATCCGCGAACTCGGCGCCCAGGTCGTCGAACTCACCAAGCAGAGTTCGCAGCTCTCCCGCGGCGAGGCCATCTCGGACACCGCGCGCGTCCTCGCGCGCTACGTCGATTGCGTGGTCTACCGCGCTATGCTTCACAGCTCGGTGACGGAGTTCGCGAGGTGGTCGAGCGTCCCGGTGGTGAACGCCCTGACCGACCTCTACCACCCGTGCCAGATCATGGCCGATCTGCAAACCGTGGAGGAGCGCTTCGGGACGCTGCCGGGTGTCCCGATCACGTTCATCGGGAACGGCTCGAACATCGCGCACTCGCTTCTCGGAGCGGCGCCGAAGTTCGGGCTCACGCTCACCGTCGCCACCCCGGAGACGGCGCAGCCGGATGCCGCCATCGTCCGCGAGGCCGAGGCCGCGTGCGCCAAGGCGGGGCAGGGCTCGATCCGCCTCACGACCGACGCGATCGGCTCGGTGAAGGGCGCGAAGGTCCTCTACACCGACGTGTGGTTCGACATGGGCAAGGACGATGCGGAGACCGTCGCGAAGCGCCTCGCGGAGTACCAGGCGTTCCAGGTGAATGACAAGCTTCTCGCCGAGGCGGACGCCGAGGCCGTGGTCATGCACTGCCTTCCGGCCCAGCGCGGCCGGGAACTCACCGACGAGGTCCTCGATGGCCCGCGCTCGATCGTGTTCGACCAGGCCGAGAATCGCCTGCACGCCCAGAAGGCGCTCCTGAAGCTGCTGCTCGTGGGGTAGTGCCGGGAAGCAGGAGCGCACCGCACCGATTCGGAAGACGCCGCCCGAGCGATCGGGCGGCGTTTCGTTGTACGGGTGGTACCGAGGAGGGTGCGGCATGGCGTATCGGATGATCCAGATCGGCACAGGCGGGTTCGGCGGCGCGTGGTGTCGGGCGTTCCTTCCCCCCAACGTCGCGGATGGGCTGATCGAGGTTGTCGCGGCGGTCGATGTGAACGCCGACGCCCTCGCGCACGCGCGGGAGCATCTCGGCCTCTCGGAGAAACAGTGCTACACCGACGTCGCGCGCGCCCTCGACGAGAGCCCTGCTGACTTCTGCACGATCGTCGTGCCGCCGGCCTACCATGAGGAGATCGTTGACCTCGCCCTCGCGCACGACCTCCATATCCTCTCCGAGAAGCCTATCGCGGACACGCTCGAGGCCTCGGTGCGGATCGCGGACAAGGTGCAGAGCGCCGGCAAGAAGATGGGCGTCACGATGAGCCATCGGTTCGATCAGGACAAGACGACGCTCCGAGAGGAGGTCCGCTCCGGCCGGCACGGTCCGCTCGACTACCTCTCCTCGCGGATGACCTGCGATCTGCGCGACTTCGGAAGCTGGGGCAAGTTCCGGCACGAGATGGAGCACCCGCTACTCATCGAGGGCGCCGTGCATCACCTCGACCTGCTCGCCGATCTCGCCGGCGCGAAGTGCGCGAAGATGCTCGCACGGACCTGGAACGCCCCGTGGGGGGAGTACGCCGGCGATCCGAACGGGCTCGCGTTCCTCACGATGGAGAACGGAACCCGCGCGATCTACGAGGCCGGCAACACGAACGCGGTCGGTCTGAACTGCTGGACGCGGGAGTACATCCGCGCGGAGTGTCGGGACACGACGCTCGTGCTCTCGGGCCGGCGCTTGGAAGCCTTCCCGCGCGAGCCCGAGAGAGGATGGCGGCCGCAACGCGAGGGTGAGGGGGCCGAGATCCCGCTCCTCGAGCAGCCGAAGTGGTCGAACCCGTGGCTCATCGAGCGGTTCGTCCGCTGGCTCGATGGCGACGAGCCGATGGAGACCAACGTCGAGGCGAACCTCCAGTCCATGGCGATGGTCTTCGCCGCGGTCGAGAGCGCCTCCACCGGCGCCGAGGTCGATGTGCAGGGGCTACTGGCGGGGGCCCGTGCGATTCAGTAGCCACGCCTGGTTGAACGTGTAGTGCAGCCGGCTGCTGACCAGGTGGATGAGGCCGTTCTCGGCCTGGTGCACCGAGAGGTACCCGCGTGGCTCGGCGGTCGAGGCGCTCATGATGAAGGGCCGTCCGTCGGTGGTCTCGAGTTCGTGGTCGGGGGCGTCGTCCGAGACGAGCCTTCTCACCGGCCAGGTCTCGCCGTCGTCGTAGGAGAGTGCGGCATACAGCCCCGTGACCTCGCGTGTCCGGCCATCGGCGTCCGTGACCTCGACCTTCCCGAACGACGCGAACAGAATGGGCCCCTCGCGAAGGCGGAGCAGCACGAGCCGCTGGCCGCCGCCGATCGGGGGGAACTCCGTCGCGGAGTACGTCCAAGTGACGCCTCGGTCGGACGAGAGGCTCCTCGGCATGCGCCCGTCCATGCTGTCTCCCCGGCCGTGGGCCATGAGCCTCCCGTCCGCGAGTTCGACGATGCCCGCATGGATGCCCGCGGTCTTGCCGCCCGGGTCGCTCCAGGTCTCTCCGTTGTCGGTGCTGAGGTGGATCGCGGTGCCGCCGTCCCCGGTGGAGACCGCGTCGCACGGGAGGAGCAGCGTCCCGTCCGAGAGGCGCAGGATGGACTCGACCGGCATGTTCCGCTGCCCGTGGTTCGGGTTGATGATGCGTGCCGGGGTCCACGTGGCCCCGTTGTCCTCCGAGATGCGCAAGACGGTCTCCGTAGAGCCCCACGTGGAGGCCGCCGACACACCGATGAAGCAGAGGATGCGGTCGCCATCGCGGTGGAAGGCGACCGAGGTCTCCGTGCGGTCGGGTGCGTCCCAGAAGAGGCTCGCGGGCTCCCACTCCGTGGTCCCGTAGCGCAGGCGGCTCGCGGCGAGCGCGACCTCGCGGCCGGGCTCCTCCATGCAGGAGTACCAAGCGACGAGGAGGTCGCCGTTCGGGCACTCGACGATCGAGGGCACGTGGTTGTGGTGAGCGAAGAGCGGTCCGAACGCGGTGTCGGGGATGTGCACGTAGCGCGTCGGGGCCGCGAAGTGGGGCTCATCGGGGTCGGGCCCGGACGTCAGGTCAGCGGGCACGACCGGAGACACGTCGCGGGCGCAGACCGGAGTCTCAGCGGGCGCCGACGGGTTCGGCGCGGGCATCTCGGCGAGCACGACGCGAAAGCCGATGTACCAGCTCCGCTCATCGGGTAGCGCCCCGGAACGGTTCGCGGAGCGGAGGTAGTAGGGCTCCGTGCCGTGGCTTCCACCGCGGGTGACGCGGAACTCGCCTGTCGTGGGCCCGGTCGGGTCGGTCACGTCCTCGCCGGCGTAGGGCCCGTGCCAGTCGAGGCACCACTCCTCGACGTTCCCGTGCATGTCGCAGAGGCCCCACGGGTTCGCGGGGGTCACGCCGACGGTGAGGGGTACGACGTCCTTGGCGGGATCGGAGCGCTCGGGGTCGGGGTACCACGTGCGGACCTGGTTGCGGAAGAACTCCTCGGGCAACGTGTCGCCGGTCCAATAGGGTGAGTCGGTCCCGGCGCGACAGGCGTACTCCCACTCGGCCTCGGTGGGCAGCCTGTAGGGAAGGCCTTCGCGCTCGGAGAGCCACTCGCAGAACCGCACGGCGTCGTTCCAGCTTACGTATACGGCCGCTTCGTCATCGGCGGTGGAGAAGCCGAGGCGTCCGCGCAGGGCACGGTGGTCGGGGTCGAAGGCCTCGTACTGCGCGTTCGTGATCTCCGTTGCCGCCATGTGGAAGGCCTCGTTGATGGTGACCTCATGGCGGGGTTGCTCGTCCGGGTCGCCGAAGCGGAGGTGCTCCTTGTCGGTGACGCCCGCCGGCAGCGGCGCGCCCGAGGATCCCATCCGGAAGGAGCCCGGCTCGATCCGCGCCAGGCGCATGCCGAGGGAGTTCGTATGCTCGGCGGCGTCCGGCAGGGGGGCGGCGGACGCTCCCGCGAGGCAGAGGGTGGCCGAGAGGAGGGGCAACGCGGCGGAAAGTGTGTGCGGCATTCGGCATGGACCTCCGGAGTCTCGAACTGCGCCCCTATTCGCTCCGCCGCGGTCAGGCTCCTCAGGCCTCTTCGGGGTAAGAGGACAGCCAAGAGGCAATCGTCGCCTTCCACAGAAGGAGGTAGTGCTGACCGCTCGCACCCGATGAGGTGATGGTGAGTGACGCTCGAGGAGTTCCTGGCGGGCTCGGACGGGCCGGCCGAGCTAGGCGGGGAGCCGGTGAACCTAGCGGTGTACGGAGCACTGCTTGATGATCTTCTCGATGGCTTTCCGGACGCCGTGTACATCAAGGACGTGGACTCCCGGTTCCTGTGGGTGAACCGGACCCAAGCGCTTGCGCTGGGGATCGCGGACCCGTCCGAGGCGATCGGGAAGACCGACTTCGACTTCTTCGGCGACGAGACGGCGCGGGGTTTTCGCGCGGACGATGTCGAGGTGATGCGCTCGGGCAAGCCCCTTGTGGATCGCTCGGAGTGGGTGCCTCGCGGTCGAGACCTCGATGGTGAATGGGTGTCGACGACCAAAGCTCCGCTTCGTGGCGAAGAGGGCGAGATCATCGGCCTGGTCGGGATCACCCGAGGTCTCCGCGAGCGTGAGGCCGCCGCCGCGGCCCTCGAGAGCCGCGTACGCGCCCTAACCAGTCCCACGGTGGACGTGGGCGACCTGAGCCTAACCGACCTCTTCGACTTGCGGGACATCCAGCGGCTTCAGGACGTCTTCGCCGATGCGACGGGGGTGGCGTCCGTCATCACGGAGACCGACGGCACGCCGATCACGACGCCGAGTCGTTTCTGCCGCCTGTGCAGCCAGGTGATTCGCGGTACGGAGAAGGGGCTCGCGAACTGCATGCGGTCGGACGCCGAACTCGGCAAGGTGCATCCGGGCGGGCCGATCGTGCAGCATTGCATGAGCGGCGGGCTGTGGGACGCGGGCGCCTCGATCCGCGCCGGGGACCGGCACATAGCCAATTGGCTGATCGGACAGGTGCTCGATGAGAACCACGACGAGAAGAGCATGCTCGCGTACGCGAGGGAGATCGGAGCGGACGAGGACGCGTTCGCTTCGGCTCTCAGCGAGGTCACGCGGATGTCGCGCGCGCAGTTCGGCAGGGTCGCGCAGGCCGTCTATGTGATCGCCGAACAGCTCTCCCTGCTCGCCTTGCGCAACCTCCAGCAAGCGCGGCACATCGCCGAGCGCACCAACCTGGAAGAGCAACGGCAGGCTCATCTTGGGACGCTGGAGAATCTCGACCACATCGACGCCGCGCTCCGTGGCGCCATGGACCTCAACCAAAGCATCGAAGCCGTGATCGAGACGCTACTGCGAATCATGGAGGCGGACCGCGCCTGGATCCTCGACCCCTGCGACCCCTCCGCGGAGACCTGGTCGTTGCGCATGGCGCGCGGCGTCGCCGACTACCCCGTCCCTGCGAGTCTCGACAAACCGACGCCGGTCACGCCGTGGCTTCGTGACCGAATGCGGGACGCGCTGGACGCGGACGGCCCCTGCATGCGGACGCTGACGCCGGAGGACCAAGCGGCCTACGATCCCGAGGGCGTCCTCCGCATCCGCTCCGTGCTGTGGGTCGCCGTGCGCCCGAAGCTCGGGCCGCCCTGGATGCTCGGCCTGCATCAGTGCTCGCATGCCCGCGAATGGTCCGATTCCGAGAGATGGTTCTTCCAGGAAGCCGCTCGTCGCATCGGGGACGCGCTTAGCGTGTTGGTTCTTCTGGAGAACGTGCGTGAGAGCGAGCAACGGCTCCGACTCATTCTCGACTCCACGAGTGACGGCGTCTGGGACTGGGATCTGGAAACCGGCCAGGTCTGGTGGAGCCCGCAGCTCTGCCGGTTCTTCGCCGCCGAGCCCGAGGACGCGTTCCGGCACATCGACGACATCCGCGCGATGCACCATCCCGATGACCTCGAGGAGACATTCGCGCTCGTTGAGGAGCACCTCGCGGGGCGGACAAGCCGTTTCGAGCGCGACACACGGTTGCGCGGCTACGACGGGGAGTACCGGTGGGTGCGGCTCCGGGGAGGGGGAGTCGATCCTGGCTCGGATGGGCGCCCGCGCCGGATCGTCGGCACGGTCACCGACATCGCGGCGAGCGTGCGCGCCGAAGAGGAGCGCCGGAAGCTTGAGCAACAGATTCAGGAGACCCAGAAGCTCGAGAGCCTTGGGCTGCTTGCGGGCGGGATCGCGCACGACTTCAACAACATGCTCATGGGCGTGCTCGGGAACGCGTCGCTCGCGCTGACGGAACTCCCGGAGGGCTCCGAGGCGCGCGAGTCCGTGGAGCGGATCGAGACCGCCGCGCTTCGGGCCGCCGAACTCGCGAAGCAGATGCTCGCGTACTCCGGCAAGGGCCGGTTCATCATCCAGCCGCTGGACCTCAGCGCCCTGGTGGAAGAGATGCGCCGACTGCTCGCGTCCTCCATCTCGAAGAAGGCGACGCTCTCCTGCGACCTGGCCAAGGACCTGCCCTCCGTTGAAGGCGACGCCACCCAACTCCGCCAGATCATCATGAATCTGATGACGAACGCCTCGGAGGCCCTCGAGGACGAGCCGGGCGTCATCACCATCCGCACCGGCGTTCTCGAGGCGCCGTCGGGTTACGAAGCCCGGTCGTACGTCCATCACTCGCTTCCTCAGGGGCGCTGCGCCTTCGTCGAGGTCTCCGACACGGGCTGCGGCATGGACGAGGAGACGCAGAGGCGCCTCTTCGACCCGTTCTTCACCACCAAGGTCGGTGGGCGCGGACTGGGCATGGCGGCGGTTCTCGGCATCGTCCGCGGGCATCAGGGAGCCCTCAGCGTCTACAGCGAGCCCGGCAAGGGCACTCGGATCAAGGTCGTGTTTCCGTGCGTCGAGGAGGCCGCGGCGGCCGCGTCAACCGTTGCCGCACCCGAAGCGGACGCCGGCTGGCGCGGGTCCGGCGCGATCCTCGTCGTGGACGACGAAGCGAGCGTCCGGCAGGTGGCCCGTCTGAGCCTCGAGCGGCGGGGCTTCGCGGTCCTCGAGGCGTGCGACGGCGTTGAGGGAGTGAGCCTCTTCGCGGAACGCCAGGCGGAGATCGCGGCCGTCATCCTCGACATGACGATGCCCCGCATGGGCGGCGAGGAGGCGTTCGAGCGCATCCGCTCTCTGCGAGCCGACGTGCCGGTCCTGCTCTCGAGCGGCTTCAACGAACAGGACGCCGTGGGGCGGGCGGTGGGACTCGGGCTCGCGGGCTTCATCCAGAAGCCGTACCGGCCCTCGGAACTGCTCGCGAAGGTGCGTGAGATCGTGGGCGCCCCGCTGGAGTAGCGGACGGATCCGCCGCGGGGGCGTCGCGCCATGAAGGGACGCGTTGCCATGCTCTACCTAATCGTCTGCGCCCAGTTCGCCGTCAGCCAGCCGGCGGCGCCTGTTGAGCCCAGCGTGCGCCCCGAAGCGGAGGCGTTCGCCCACGGGGAAGTGCGCCTTCTTGACGGCCCGTTTCGAGACGCGATGGAACGAAACGCCGACTGGCTCCTCCGCCTCGAGCCCGACCGGCTGCTCGCGTGGTTCCGAACGGAGGCCGGTCTCGAGCCGAAGGGCGACGTGTACGGCGGATGGGAGTCGCAGGGCGTGGCGGGGCACACGCTTGGGCACTATCTCTCGGCGTGCGCGGTTCAGTACGCCTCAACGGGCGATCGGCGCTTCCTCGAGCGCGTGGAGTACATCGTCCGGGAACTCGCGGAGTGCCAGAGAGCCCACGGCGACGGTTACGTCGCGGCCATCCCGGAGGGCCGACGGGTCTTCGCGGAGATCGCGGCGGGCGAGATCCGCTCCCAAGGCTTCGACCTGAACGGCTCCTGGGTGCCCTTCTACACGCTCCACAAGCTCTTCGCCGGCCTCCGCGACGCGTACCGTCTCTGTGCAAGCGACGAGGCGCTCCGGATCGAGATCGGCCTCGCGGACTTCGTCGAGCGCACCCTCTCCGGACTCACGGAGGAGCGGATGCAGCGCGTGCTCGCCTGCGAGCACGGCGGGATGAACGAGGTGCTCGTCGACCTCTATGGCGACACGGGCGAGGAGCGGTACCTCGCGCTCTCCAGGAGGTTCCACCATCACTCCGTGCTCGACCCGCTGGTGGCGGGGGAAGACCGGCTGGCCGGGCTGCACGCGAACACGCAGTTTCCCAAAGTGATCGGCCTCGCGCGGCGCTACGAACTCACCGGCGACAAGGCCGACCGGGCCTCGGCGGAGTTCTTCTGGAAGACGGTCGTCCACAACCACACCTACTGCACCGGCGGGAACTCCGATGGCGAGCACTTCGGCCCGCCCGGGCGTCTGAGCGACCGCCTCGGGCCGAGCACCACGGAGACCTGCAACACCTACAACATGCTCAAGCTCACCAAGCACCTCTTCGAGTGGCGGCCGACCGTGGAGCGGGGGGACTACTACGAGCGGGCGCTCCTGAACCACATCCTGGTCTCCCAGGATCCGCGGAGTGGGATGGTCACCTACTACCTGACCCTGAAGCCCGGAGCGCACAAGGACTACTCGACCCCGTTCGACTCCTTCTGGTGCTGCGTAGGGACCGGCATCGAGAACCACACCAAGTACGGCGAGGCGATCTATTTCCACCATGAGGACGCCCTCACGGTGAATCTCTACATGGCGAGTGAGGTCACCTGGCGCGAGAAGGGGATCACCGTCCGGCAAGAGACGCGCTACCCGACGGAGGACGCCTCGCGCTTCACGCTCACCTGTCAGGAACCCACGCGGGCGACGCTCCGCTTCCGTTGCCCGGCCTGGGCGGAGCGCGGCATGGCCGTGAGAGTGAACGCCAAGACGTACGCGAAGCCGGGAGCGCGCGGACGCTGGGTGGACGTTACGTCCGAATGGAAGACGGGCGACGTCGTAGAGGTCACGATCCCGATGTCGCTTCACATCGAGCCGATGCCCGACAACCCCGACCGCGTCGCGATCCTATACGGCCCGACGCTGCTCGCCGGCGATCTCGGCCCGGAGGACGACCCGCGCGCGGAGGAGCCCACCTATGTGCCCGTTCTCCTGACCGACGGGCGCCCGGTCTCGGAGTGGGTGGAGCCGGTTCCCGGCCAACCGGGTGTGTTCAAGACTCGCGCTGTCGGCCGGCCGCGCGACGTGCTCCTGAAGCCGTTCTACGCGCTCAGCCACCGCCGCCACACCGTGTACTGGGACCTCTTCACGGAGGAGCGGTGGGCGGAGCGCGAGGCCGCGTACGAAGCGGAACGGGAACGCCAGGCGAAGCTCGACGCGATCACCATCGACTGGGTGCAGCCGGGGGAGATGCAGCCCGAGCGCGACCACGCCATGCAGGGCGAGCGCACGGGCGCCGGCGACTTCGGCGGCCGCAAGTGGCGCCATGCGACCGATGGCGGGTGGTTTTCCTTCGACATGGGCGTCACGCCGGACGAGCCGGTCTCGCTCGTCTGCACCTACTGGGGGAGCGACGGCGGTGCGCGCACTTTCGACGTGCTCGTCGACGGGCAGGTCATCGCCACCCAGACGCTTCGGCACAACGCCCCGGACGCGTTCTTCGACGTCATCCACGAACTCCCGGCCGAGCTGACTCGCGGCAAGAGCAAGGTGACCGTGCGCTTCGCCGGCCATCCCGCGAACTTCGCGGGCGGCCTCTTCGGCCTGCGCATCATCCCGCAGGGGGTGGAGATGCCGTAGCAGGGACTGCCGCCCTCCGGCATGAAGCTACGCCCAAGGCAGGCCATGCCCCGGAAGGGCGAGCGACGTGGCGGACAGACCGAACATCCTGCTCATCACGAGCGATCAGCAGCACTACTCGACCCTCGGGAGCGTGAACCCGACGATCCGGACCCCGCATCTCGACCGGTTAGCGGCGGAGGGCGCGCGGTTTGACCGCGCCTACTGCAACAACCCGGTCTGCTCGCCGTCCCGGTCCACCATGGCGACGGGCCTGTACCCGGCCTGGCACCACTGCTGGACGATCGGGGTGAAGCTCCCCGAGGATGTGCCGACCGTGGGGGACGTGTTCCAGCGGAACGGATACTCGACCGCGCTCATCGGGAAGGCCCACTTCCAGCCGCTCGCGAGCCGGCCGGGCTCGGAGTCTCTCGAGTGCCAGCCGACCCTCCGGGACCTCGACTTCTGGCGCGGCTTCCACGGGCCGTGGTACGGCTTCGAGCACGTGGAGGTTCTCCGCAACCACGCGGACGAGTCTCACGTCGGGCAGCATTACGCGCTCTGGATGGAGGAGAAGGGTCTCGCGAACTGGCGGGACTACTTCTGGAAATGGCCGGAGAACCAGCCGCGCCGCGAGCATCATTGGGACCTGCCGGAGGAGTTCCACTACACGAACTTCGTGACGGAGCGCGCGATCGCGAGCATCGAGGCCTCGGTCGCCGCCGAGAAGCCCTTCTTCCTTTGGACGAGCTACCCCGATCCGCATCCGCCGTACCTGGTCTCGGAGCCGTGGGCTTCGATGTACGATCCCGACGACATGAAGCCGGGCATCCTCCGGCCGGGGGAGATGGAACTCCTCCCGCCGCACTTCCGGAAGACCCAAGAGGAGCGCCCGGATTTCGCGTACTTCCAGGAGGAGTTCGGCTGCCACGGGGCCCACTCGCACCTTCACTCGGAGGAGAAGCTCCGGAAGAACATGGCCATCTACTACGGGATGGTCAGCTTCATGGACGACGGCATCGGCCGGATTCTCGACTCCCTCGACCGGCTCGGCGTCGCCGAGAACACGCTCGTCGTCTTCACCACCGACCACGGCCACTTCCTCGGGCAACACGGCCTCATCGCGAAGGGCCCGTTCCATTTCGAGGACATGCTGCGCATCCCGTTCGTCGTGCGGTGCCCGGGCCAGGTGGAGGCGGGCCGGGTCTCCGATGCGCTCCAGTGCCAGGTGGACCTCCCGACCACGTTCCTCGCCGCGTCGGGCATTGACGTTCCCGGCGGGATGCAGGGCGTGGATCAGCTAGCTGTGTGGCGCGGTGAGACGGAGTCGGCGCGGGAGTGGATCCTGTGCGAGAACCGCCACCAGCCGAGCGCGGTGCATCTCAGGACCCTCGTGACCGACCGCTACAAGATCACCGTGTACCGGCAGTACGAGTACGGCGAACTCTTCGACCTGTACGAGGACCCCTACGAGCGTAAGAACCTCTGGGACAGCCCGGAGCACCAACTCCTCAAGAGCGAGCTGTTGCTCCGCTTCCTCCAGGCGGAGATGGAGCGCGAGCCGACGCGCATGCCGCGGATAGCGGGAGCGTAGGGGCCGGAGCGCGGGCTTCCAGCCCGCTCGATCTTGCCCGGAGCGCGGGCTTCCAGCCCGCTCGATCTTGCCCGGAGCGCGGGCATCGCTACCCGCCCGCCCCGCGTCACCGCTCACTCCGCCTCCAGCATCCGCATTCCGCAGAAGGTGATCGGCCCTGTCCAGTCTGCGCCATCGCGGAACAGCACGGCGATGTGGTAGGCCACTGCTGGACCCGCATCGATCGTGGCCGTCCTCTTCTGACGCAGAACCAGCGTGTCGCCGAACATGGCGAACTGCGCCGGCTCCCGCTTCGCCTGGCAGGCAATCAGGGCGTTCCAGATGGATGTGTCCATCGCTGTGCCGCCAAAGTCACCCGTCGCCGTCAGGAACGCCGTGGCCCTGGCGGCGGGTGTCCACAGCCCTTCAGTCTCCGAGAAGTAGGAGAGGCTGCCATCGAGCGCCCGACCGTCCGCGGAGGACCACACGCGACAACCCGTGGTCGCTGCCTCCATGTCGTTCGCCGCGAACACGACCAGCGCCC
>CAZCER010000015.1:0-4050 GCA_964497385.1 uncultured Armatimonadia bacterium
CCTGGCCGTCGACGGAGCGCTCGATGTCGGTGACTTCCTCGGGGCGCTCGTCGATGAGGAGCACGAGGAGGATGCACTCGGGGTGGTTGGTGGTGATGGCGTTCCCGATCTCTTTGAGGAGCGTGGTCTTGCCGGCCTTGGGGGGCGAGACGATGAGGCCGCGCTGCCCTTTGCCGATCGGGGCGATGAGGTCGATGACGCGCGGCGCGATGCGGGCTCGGGTGGTCTCGAGGTTGATGCGCTCGTCGGGGAAGATGGGCGTAAGTTCCTCGAAGACCGGGCGCTTGCGCGAGAGATCGGGGGTGTCGTTGTTGACGGAGTCGATGCGGTAGAGCGAGTAGTACCGCTCCCCGGCGCCCTCCTTGGGGGCCCGCACTTGACCGGAGACCATATCTCCGGTGCGCAGCCCGAAGCGCTTGATCTGCGACTGGGCGACGTAGACGTCGTCGGGGCAGGGGAGGTAGTGCTTGAGTCGGAGGAAGCCGAATCCGTCCGGGAGCACCTCGAGGTAGCCCTGGCGCAAGACGAGGCCGTTGGCCTTGGCCTGCCCCTCGAGGATCGCGGTGACGATGTCCGACTTCTTGGGTCGCCCGGCGATCTCGATCTGGAGTTCTTTGGCGACGTCGCCAAGAGCGGCGATCGTCATGGCCTCGAGCGACGCGGCGTCATGGTGCGGACCGGCGAGTTCAGCCTCGGTGGGCATCCGCGGGGCTCCGGGGAGGTCGCGAGGGCCGCGCGGACGGTTGCCGCGGGGTCCGCCCTTGGAGCCTTTGGACTTGGAGCCTTTCGAGCCGCCGGGGCGACCGCGAACGGGGCGACGATTGCGGGCTTGCATGTTGCGATCAGAGTCTGCCATGTGTCTCCTGCTTACTCCCACTCAATCGTTCCCGGCGGCTTTTGGGTGATGTCATAGGTCACCCGGTTGACGCCGCCGATCTCGTTGACGATGCGGGTTGCGATGGACTGGAGCAGCTCGTAGGGGAGCTTGGCCCAGTCCGCGGTCATGAAGTCGTCGGTCGTGACGGCGCGGAGCACCGCTGTCTTGCCGTACACACGGTCGTCGCCGACCACCCCGACGCTTCGGACGGGAAGGAGGACGACGAACGCTTGGTCCGTTCGTGCGTACCAGTCGGCGCGGCGCAGTTCCTCGAGCAGGATCGCGTCGGCCTCGCGGAGCGTGTCCAGATCTTCTTGCGTGACGGAGCCCAGCACGCGGACGGCGAGTCCGGGTCCGGGGAACGGATGGCGATCGACCATCTCGTCGGGGAGACCGAGTTCGCGCCCCAGCCGGCGCACCTCATCCTTAAAGAGATCCCGAAGGGGCTCCACGAGCTTCAGGTTCATCCGTTCCGGGAGTCCGCCCACGTTGTGGTGGGTCTTGATCGTCGCGGCCACGGGCCCGCCGGACTCGATGACATCGGGGTAGAGCGTGCCTTGCACGAGGAAGCGCACGTCCCCTAGCTTTCGAGCCTCTTCCTCGAACACCTCGATGAACTCGCGTCCGATGATCTTGCGCTTCCGCTCCGGATCGTCAACACCTTCGAGAGCCCTAAGGAAACGTTCGCGCGCATCCACGACGACAAGGGGCGCGTGCAGACGCCCGCGGAAGGTCTCCTCGACCTGCTCGCGTTCGCCCTTGCGAAGAAGTCCGTGGTCGACGAACACGCAGGTGAGTCGGTCGCCGACCGCGCGGTGGACAAGGGCCGCGGCCACGGAGGAGTCCACGCCGCCGGAGACGGCGCAGACGACGCGTTCGCCGCCCACCGCTTTGGCGACTTCCGCGGTGCGGCTCTCCACGAGCCCGGCCATGCTCCAGGACTCGGAGCATCCGGCGATGTTGTGCAGGAAGTTGCGCAGCAACCGCATCCCGAAGGGCGTGTGCTTCACCTCAGGGTGGAACTGCACGCCGTAGAGGCGGCGCGTGTCGTCGCCCATCGCGGCGTTCGGAGTCGTCTCTGTTCGGGCGAGAACCCGAAAGCCCTCGGGAACGGCCTCCGCGTGATCGCCGTGGCTCATCCAGCAAGCGAGGGGCGCGCTGACGTCGACGCCGGCGAAGAGCGGACTGTCGGCGGTCACCTCGAGGTGCGCGAGACCGTACTCGTTGCGCTCTCCGGGGGCGACCGCGCCCCCGAGAAGATGGGTCATGAGTTGGTGTCCGTAGCAGATGCCCAAGACCGGAACGCCGGACTCGAGCAGATCGCGAGCGCAACGCGGCGCGGCCTCCGCGTAGACGCTCTGAGGACCGCCGGAGAAGATGAGCGCTTTGGGACGCTGAGCCAAGACGGCGTCCGTGTCGGAGTCATAGGGCAGGATCTCACAGTAGACGCCCAGTTCGCGCACGCGCCGCGCGATGAGTTGGCCGTACTGAGCCCCAAAGTCCATTACGAAGACAGTCTCTCGCGACGCGTCTTCAGTTGGAGTAGAGGACACGACACGCTCCCTGTGCACGATATCCCGATAGGTGGAACCGAACTACTCGGCAATGGGCGCACTGCGCTATCGAGTGACCACTGGGATTCCCGGAGGCCTGGTCCCGGCGCCTTAGCCGCGTTCGCCGGGGGGTGCTTACGGAGGGTATACCGAGCGAGCGAAAGGCCTACCTTGGGGATACTAGCAAGCGCCCGTTTCGGCGTCAACCGCAATATTCGCATGCGGGCCGCGGTCCGGGCCGGTTCGCGGACGCGCGCGTCGGGGCCCGCCGCGAACGCCCGCGACGTTCGGTGAAGCGTTACCTCGGCGCGTCGCGCGCGGTCTCAAGCACGCTCAAGGAGCGGAGCCGGACGTCGAGGTGGTACCGTGCGTGGGCGCGCGTGAGCGTCAGGAGTTCGTCCGCGTGGAGCGGGTCGAGCGGAAGGGCCAGGGCCTCGCTCAGGCGCAGTCGAAGAAGGCCGAGAGCGTACGCGCGCGATTCGGAGGAGAGCACCCTCCCGTGGTCGGCGGGGCAGCAGTCGTCGCAGAGGGCTCCGCCGGCTTCGGGGAGGCACACGGCAGGTCCGTCGGGGAGAGCGGCGCCGCACGCGGCGCAGCGATCGAGAGCGACGGAGTAGCCCAAGAGCCCGAGGGCGTGGAGGAGGAAGTAGATCTCGATCGCGTCGCCGTCGCGCCCTTGCGCGAGTCGCCGGAGGGCGTCCTCGAGCAGGGCGAACAGGCGGGGCGTCGGCTCGCGCGGCTCGAGCCCTTTCTCGACAACCTCGCAGACGAGGCTCGCGCGCGCGTAGCGGGCGATGTCGGTTCGGATGTCGCGGAAGGGTTCGATGACCTCCCCGCCCGCCAGGACGTCGAACTCCCCGCGGCCGGGGATGAGCACGCACTCGGCGAGGGTGAAGGCTTCGACCAAGGGCGCGAGCTTGCTCTTCGCGCGCCGCGCTCCTCGGACGATGACGGGCACTTTGCCCTCGTCGCGCGAGAGCAGGATGGCGACGCGATCCGCCTCCCCGCTCTCGCGCCTCATGAGGGTGATGACTCGGTGGACGCTGCCCTCCAACGCTCCGGACTCCTACCTCGTCGCGGCTTTCAGTTCGCGACAGAACCGGGACGCCACTTCGACGCACCGGTGGGGTCCCGCCTGCGTGACGTGGTCGAGAATCGCGCTCCCGACGATGACGCCGTCGGCCGTTTGGGACACGGCGCGAACGTGCTCGGGACTGGAGATCCCGAAGCCGACGCAGACGGGGAGGGCGCTGTGCGAGCGGATGCGTTCAAGCAGCGGAGCAAGGTCCGCCGGGAGGGCGTCGCGGGCGCCGGTCGTCCCGAGGCGGGAGACGCAGTAGAGAAAGCCGCTGCCGAGGCGGCCGGCCTCGGCGATCGTCTCATCGGAGGACGTCGGCGCGACGAGGAAGATCGCGTCCAGCCCGGCGGCGCGTGATTCCGCGAGCCAGTCGGCGGCTCCGCTGACGGGCAGGTCGGTGATGAGCACGGCGATCTCGGGCCTGGCCATCGGTGAGAACGTGTTCGTATGGGAGATCTACAACGGCGATTGCGGGCTCGGCCCGAACATCACCTACGACACCGTGAGCGTGATCGTGTACGACGCCACCGCACCGGCGGCCG